>NZ_JBLZFZ010000196.1:0-973 GCF_050753385.1 Pantanalinema rosaneae CENA516 | reverse complement strand
AGATGTGTATAAGAGACAGCTTTGCGAGTGGGCGCAACGTTGCTTCCAAAACTGCTTCGTCAGGAAGCTGAGCGCATCGACATGAGGGCCGATGCCCTCCATGATCCGCTTACGTCACTTCTCAACCGTGCCGGCCTCGACGAACTCTCTCAGTTGCTCGGTGACCGTACCGACGGTCGCGCTGTGATGTATCTCGATCTCGATGGATTCAAATCGGTTAACGACCTCTATGGTCATGCCGCCGGTGATGAAGTGCTCGTCACCGTCGCTCAGCGAATACTCCAACAGGTGCGTCCGCACGACCTGGTGGCTCGTGTTGGTGGTGACGAGTTCGTCATTCTTGCAACGCACGTCGCCGATGAGAGCGGGATGGTGGCCTTGACGCACCGTCTCGTCGATGAAGTGTCGCGTGAGGTCATTGTGTCGAGCGGCGCCCTCGTGGAGGTCGAAGCGAGCGCGGGCGTGGCTGCATGGTTGACGGGCGGGGCCTTGTCCGACGCTATCGCGGATGCTGACGCCCTCATGTATGAAGCGAAACGATTCGGCGGGGGCGTTGCACTGCAAGATGCAACGGGAAGAGTCTTGGTTCACGAGATATCTGCGGGGCACATCGCGTTCGGAGAAGTGGTCTCTGAAAGGGCTGCACTGCAGGCTCAGCCGGTGTACGACCTGCACCGGAGGGTTGCGGCGGGCCTCCACATGCAGATGCACCCAGAGTTGGCCATGATGAGTGATGACGAGATCGTCGCCGCGATTGCCACCGCGTTAGCGTCGTCGGATCTGGGTAACCTCGATTTTGTGATCCTCGAGCCGCGAGGGCGGGCGTGGACTCGTGGGGATCGCCTGATTGACGTAAACCGCGTGGTCAAGGAGCGTTGCCCGGCGCGAATACTGCTCCGGGTAGATTCCACCCCAGCGGCCATCGAACTGCGGTTGTTGGCCTGTCTCTTATACACATCTCCGAGCCCACGAG
>NZ_JBLZFZ010000195.1:0-986 GCF_050753385.1 Pantanalinema rosaneae CENA516 | reverse complement strand
AGATGTGTATAAGAGACAGCCTGCAAGCAGCGCCGCCTCACCGAGGATGGCAAGGATGATGTAGACCCTGCCCGCACGAAACGCCTCCTCGGTGCGGTCGTGCACCACCAGGAACCACGCGGCGAGCGAGACTGCGGCGAAGGCGACGTAGAAGGTCGCGATGTCCATCGCCACGAACACGCCGAGATTGCCCGCGAGGGTGAGGCACCAGAAGCCGCAGAAGCGCCCATTAGCCTGCCCCTCCCCCGCGAAGGTCAGGGCAACGTGCAACCCCGCGACCGCCCAGACGCCTGCCGTCATGCCGATGAGAAGCGCGCCGCCTTGCATCGCGCCAAGGGAGGTCTCGAGCAGGAGATCGGGCAGCAGCACCACCCCCGGTGCGCCGAGCAGCGCGAAGGCAAGGGCAGGAAGCGGGGCGAGAGGCAGCAACCACAGCGCGGGCCGCACCCCGCCCTTCAGCAGCGGCACGAGGCCGATCATCAGTGGCCAGATCAGCACGGCAAAGGGCCAGATTTCGCCGAAGACGAAGGGGTTCATTCGAGGTACCCCCGCGCGACGATAAGGCTCGCCCAGCCGAGCGGGCTTACCGCACTCGCCGCCAGCAGGCCGACGCCGAGCGAGGCCGCCGCCGTCACCGCCGCAGGTGCGATCATGCCGATTGCGCCGCGCTCGGTGTCGCGGCTGAGCGCAGCTGCGGGCGAGAGCGGCAGGAACCACAGGCGATAGACGGGCGGGAGGAAGTAGGCGGCGTTGAGAAGGGTCGAGGCGACCAGCACGCCGAGCACCCAGGGCGCGCCGACCTCGAGTGCGCCGAGCCCCAGATAGACCTTGCTCACGAAGCCCGCGAGCGGCGGCAGCCCGATCATCCCGAAGGCGCCGAGCGTAAAGCACACCGAAGTCCACGGCATCGCGTTGCCGAGGCCGTTCAGCCCTGCGATTGTCTTCACACCCGCGCGGTCATCGTAGATCCCCGCGCAGAAGAACAG
>NZ_JBLZFZ010000194.1:0-994 GCF_050753385.1 Pantanalinema rosaneae CENA516 | reverse complement strand
AGATGTGTATAAGAGACAGAACACGACGAGCGCGCCTTCCAGGAGACGATGGCGCGGGCTTTGGGCGCGCGCCACAGCGCGATCAACTGCGACGATTCCGACATCGCGCGGATCTTCCCGGAAGTCGTCGCCCATACGGAGCGGCCGGTGATCCGCACCGCCCCCGCGCCGCTGCACCTGCTCTCGCGCTTCGTGCGCGAGGAGGGCTTCAAGGTGGTGCTGACGGGCGAAGGCGCGGACGAGGTCTTCGCGGGCTACGACATCTTCAAGGAGGCGGCCGTGCGCCGCTTCTGCGCGCGCCGCCCCGGATCGCGCATCAGGCCGCACCTGTTCCGCAGGCTCTATCCCTACCTGCCCGGCCTCCAGAAGCAGAACGCGGAATATCTCGCGGCCTTCTTCGGCTCGGAGGCCGACGCGCCGGACGATCCGCTCTTCTCGCACGGGCCGCGCCTGCGCGGCACGGCGGCGGCCAAGCTGTTCTTCTCGGCCGATCTGCGCGCAGATCGGCCGAGAAGAACAGCTTGGCCGCCGCCGTGCCGCGCAGGCGCGGCCCGTGCGAGAAGAGCGGATCGTCCGGCGCGTCGGCCTCCGAGCCGAAGAAGGCCGCGAGATATTCCGCGTTCTGCTTCTGGAGGCCGGGCAGGTAGGGATAGAGCCTGCGGAACAGGTGCGGCCTGATGCGCGATCCGGGGCGGCGCGCGCAGAAGCGGCGCACGGCCGCCTCCTTGAAGATGTCGTAGCCCGCGAAGACCTCGTCCGCGCCTTCGCCCGTCAGCACCACCTTGAAGCCCTCCTCGCGCACGAAGCGCGAGAGCAGGTGCAGCGGCGCGGGGGCGGTGCGGATCACCGGCCGCTCCGTATGGGCGACGACTTCCGGGAAGATCCGCGCGATGTCGGAATCGTCGCAGTTGATCGCGCTGTGGCGCGCGCCCAAAGCCCGCGCCATCGTCTCCTGGAAGGCGCGCTCGTCGTGTTCTGTCTCTTATACACATCT
>NZ_JBLZFZ010000193.1:0-1069 GCF_050753385.1 Pantanalinema rosaneae CENA516 | reverse complement strand
TCTCGTGGGCTCGGAGATGTGTATAAGAGACAGGCAGCGAGAAGATCAGCAGGATCGGCACGAGGACGCGCGTGCGCACGGCGAGCGCCCCGGTCATGGCGTAGCCCATGCCCGTCGCCATCGCCACCATGAAGACCTGCGAGACGATCGCGGCCATGATGAGCCCGTAGACGATCGGGATCTGCTGGTGGACGAGCTGCGGCCCGGCGCGCAGGTCGTGCATGGCCATGGCGCCGAGCAGCACCGCCGTCGCGACGCTGCCCGGCACGCCGAGCACCATCGTCGTCATCAGCGCGCCGCCGGAGCAGGCGTTGTTGGCCGATTCGGCCGCGACGATCCCCTCCGGGTTGCCCTTGCCGAAGGTCTCGCGCGTGCGCGAGGCGCGCTTGGCGAGCGCATAGGAGGTGAAGGAGGCGAGCGCGCCGCCGGCCGCCGGCACGATGCCCACGATCATGCCCACCACGCTGGAGCGCAACAGCGTCAACGGATACCGGAACGGCAGGGCGAAGCCCCGGCGCATTCCGGCGACGCTGCGCTGGTCGCCGGCGGCCGAGCCCTCGACCACGTAATTGCGGCCGATCATCAGCATGAGTTCGGCGACGACGAACATGCCGATCAGGATCGGCACGACCTTGAACCCCTCGGTCATTTCCAGATAGCCGAAGGTGAAGCGCTCGGCGCCGGTCACGAAGTCGACGCCGACGGTGCCGAGCAGGACGCCGAACGCCGCGCTGATGAGATTCTTGGCCGAACCTTTGCCGCTGATCGACGCCACCATCGAGAGGCCGAAGAGCATCAGCGCGAAATACTCGGGCGGGCCGAACTGATAGGCGACGTTGGCGAGCGCCGGGGCCGCGATGATGAAGGCGAAGATGCTGAATAGCCCCGCGAGCGTGCCCGCCACGGTCGCAATGCCCAGCGCCCGGCCCGCCTCGCCCTTCTTGGCGAGCGGATAGCCCTCGATGCAGGTGATCATCGCCGAGGACGAACCCGGCACGTTCACGAGAATGGCCGAAATGGCGCCGGCGAAGGCGTTCGAGCTGTAGATCGACAGCAGCAGCGACAAGGC
>NZ_JBLZFZ010000192.1:0-1062 GCF_050753385.1 Pantanalinema rosaneae CENA516 | reverse complement strand
AGATGTGTATAAGAGACAGACCACGGGATGCGTCGCGGAGGGAAACTCGCGCCCTCGGTCATCCACCCCGGTCAGGGCATTGCGGCGGCGGTAGTTGCGCTCACCGGAGTGGAAGGCCGTCAGCCCTTCCAGATAGGCCTGCAGCCGCGGCGAGAGCGCGTCATAGGCGGCGGCCAGGCTCGCGAAGAGCGTGTCGCCCCCCGAGGGTGGCGTGGTGTGGATGTGCAGGATGGAGCCGAGCGGCGGCTCCTGGAAGCAGGACACGTCGCTGTGCCAGCGCTCGCCGGCGATGATCTTGGAATTCGCATCGGCATGGATGGGCAGGATTTCGGGATGCCCCTCGGGCCCTGGCGTGTTCGGATGGATGTCGAGTTCGCCGAAATAGCGGCCGAACCGCTTCTGGCTGTCATGGTCGAAGGCCTGGTCGCGGAAGAACAGGACGCCGAACTCGCCGAGCGCGGTGCGCAGTTCCTCCACCTGGCGGTTCGTCAGCGGGCGGGTGATGTCGATGTCCCGCACCTCGGCGCCGAGCCGGGGCGAGACGGGATGCAGCTTCAGGGTGTCATAGCTCATAGGGACCTCCGACTGTGGTCATGGGCATGGGTGGCGTTTGTGGATGAACCGCTCCGGCGGCGGCGCCTTCACGGATCGTGCGGCGCATCTTGTCTGCAGGCGTGGGGCGTCAGTTGGCCTGCAGGCCCAGCAGGTGCAGCAGGGCAAGCAGGGCGCCCAGCAGAAGCATGGCGCGCAGGGAGAGGCTGATCATGACGGTTCTCCTTCGCGAGGGTCGGGGCGCCCAGCCACGTCATGCGCGCAGGGACGGGACGACACGTCTGGCCGCGGCTCCGCTTTGGAGACGCGCTCGGCGGCCACGTGATCGGTGGCGTTCTGGCTCTCCCAATCCGCCCGGCGCCTCTCTCGGCCGAGCGTGAACCAGGCGAAATCACTCAAGACCGCGACCGCTTGCAGGTCCTCACTGTCGAGAGGGAGAAGGGTGCGGCACATGGCATACTCGGGCTTCGGCTCGGACGGGCTTATCAGGTCATCGGCCTGTCTCTTATA
>NZ_JBLZFZ010000191.1:0-1131 GCF_050753385.1 Pantanalinema rosaneae CENA516 | reverse complement strand
GACAGGCGTCGGCCTCCTCGGCCTCGCGATGAAGGCGCTGCCGCTGGCCGTCGCCTACGCGGTCTGGACGAGCGTCGGCGTGATCGGCGCGACGCTCGCGGGGGCGGCCCTGTTCGGCGAGGCGCTGACGCCGCAGAAAATCGCCGCGATCGCGCTGATCGTCGCGGGCGTCGCCGGCCTCAAGCTCTCCGCCTGAGGCCCCCCGGCGCTCAGGCGATTCCGGCCAGCGCCAGGAGCGTGCCGATCGCGAAGACGAGCATCGTCGAGATGAGGATGACGACGATCGTGCAAACGAGCGCCTTGTCCTGCGGCACGCCCATGACGCGGGGCAGGCCGAGATAGAGCAGATAGACCGAATAGAGCCCCAGCACCGCGAAGAAGCCGAGCGCGGGGATGACGGCGAAGAACCCGGCGAGCCAGGCCGGCGTCCAGGCGTAGGCGGCGGTCTTGAAGGCGGCCGTCATGTCGGAGCGCCCGCCGAAAGTCGGGACGATCCTGTCGATGATGATCGCGACGACGTAGAGCAGGGCGAGGCCGGCTGCGAATTGCAGCACGCCCGCCACGGCGGCCTCGACGAAGCCGAGGCGGATCACGCCCATGCCGGGCGTCGGCAAGCCGATCAGCGTCGCGCCGAGAAATCCCGCGATCGCCGGGATCGCGGCGAGCGGGATCGCCCAGGACATGTAGATCGAGGCGATGTCGCCGCCCTCGGCCGCGATGCGGTCCCACTCGTTCTTCGGATCGAGGATGATCGCCTTCGCGCGCGACACGATGTCCATGGTCGGTGCTCCCTTGCTGATTCGAAGGCCGCCGCGCACGGCGCCGCGCGCGAGAGTGCCGTCCGCCGGCCCGCCTGTCACCCCGGCCCCGCCATCCGGAGCGCGCCCGACGCCTTTGCGCGCGAAATTCGCGCCCTATCTGGCGATCGAGGCGTCCCGGGGAAGGCGGCGCCGGGCGAAGGGCCGGACCTGCGGCGAGGGGAGTGCATATGGGCGAGGCGGCGCTCGCGGCGGGTCTCGAAGGCGCTCGCGGGACGCGTCGCGCTCGCCGAAGCAGCGTCCGAGACCGCAGACGAGATCAGCGCCAGCACCGCGTCGCGGCCGATCTCGGGGCTCTTGTCCTCGAGCGCCA
>NZ_JBLZFZ010000190.1:0-1120 GCF_050753385.1 Pantanalinema rosaneae CENA516 | reverse complement strand
AGATGTGTATAAGAGACAGGGCGAGGATGTCGGCAGTCGCGCCGTACAGCGTCGGACTCAAACCCAGCGCCAATGCCAAACCGACCAACGTCGGCACGGCCGCCAGCCACGTCGCCACCTCGTGCATGCGCCTCCCACTCGCGCTCTCAGACGCTAATGCCCGAAATATTCCTCGGACAACTCGCTCCTCCAACGAGGATAAACGCCGGTCATGTGCCGAGGGCTCGACTACGGTCTTATCTGTGATCGACCATCAGCACTGGGTGTTTCTCGTCCCTGTGACACTGTTCATCGTAGACAACAGCATCCGATTGATCTCGATTCTGGTTGTTCCGCGAAATCGCACTCCCTCGTCGGGAACGGCGTGGCTCCTTTTTATTCTCCTCGCTCCCATACCCGGAATCATCCTGTTCTGGCTCATCGGCGGGACCCGAATGCCGCGCCGGCGGCGAGAAAGACAGTTTCGCGCGATCGAGCTGATGTCCGACATCGCCGAACGGGACGCTCAGCAATTCGGGAGCGATCTGGGCACGCTCCCTCTCGGGCTCGGCAACGCAGAGAAGCTCGGACTCGCCCTTGGTGCGCAACCGATGTTCAGAGGAAACCACGCCACGGTCAGTCATATCTCCGAGGATTCCTTGAGCCTCATGGCGACAGAGATCCGTGCCGCGAGCACCTTCGTTCACATCGAGTTCTACATCCTGTCCTACGACGACTCCACTCATGACGTCTTCGACGCGATCCGGGAGGCGACCTCACGGGGCGTGACGGTCCGGGTGATGCTGGATCACATCGCGACGATGCGCCAGCCCCGACCGTCGGACACCACGCGAAAACTCGACGCCGTGGGTGCGGAATGGACCTACATGCTTCCGGTCCGTCCCTGGCGCGGACAGTGGCAGAGGCCTGACCTACGCAATCATCGCAAAATCCTCGTCGTCGACGGAGTCGTCGGCTTCATCGGGTCTCAGAACATGGTCGATTCCAGCTACAACAAGCGAGGCAACATCCGTCGAGGACTGCAGTGGCGCGACATCATGGTCAGGCTCACCGGGCCCTCGGTCTCCAGCCTGAACCGGGTCTTCATGAGCGACTGGTACCAGGACTGTCTCTTATACAC
>NZ_JBLZFZ010000189.1:0-1122 GCF_050753385.1 Pantanalinema rosaneae CENA516 | reverse complement strand
AGATGTGTATAAGAGACAGATGCGGTGCTGCTCGGCGAGGGGTGGTAAAGCCACCGGGATATCCATCGCCCGTGCCTGATTGAGCTTCGAGCGCGTGGCCCCGGCTACGCGGCCCGCGTAGTCGAATACGTTCAGATAATGCAACAGGAAGGCGTTCGAGATCAGGATGCCCTTGAAGACATGGGCGTGATTGTTGACCCAAGTCTTCCCAGAAATCAGGTATGCCTTCGGCCGCAGGGGATCGAAGAACGGGACGCCGTCTTCGCCGAGTAGGACGAGCTCCTCATCGAAGAGGTAGGCATCGATCCAGCCCTGCTGCTGTGTGGCGCCGTAATAGGGGAACAGCTCGTCATGCTCCTTCCCCTCGACCCGCTTCTCACGTTCAGTCGCGTTGATCGGCTTGCGGCGATAGTCTAAGCAGACTGCAATGTCCGAAAGCGATGGCTCGGACCAGCCGCTCGGGAGTCGAAATGTAGCTCGACCGGAGGGCGGCACCGGCCTCTCAGCCTTGACCTGGCCGAGCTTCACAAGTCGCGCCTTCTCCCGCGCGATCCGCTTCAGCAATTCGGACGCCGGCTCATCCCCTGCATCCTGCGGAACGAGCTTCCCCCGCACCGCGAGGTCCAGCACGAAGCGCCGCAGCCGCGCCACCGCATCCGGCGCCTCGGCCATGCGCTCATACAGCGCCAGCAGCCGCGCCGCGTTCATGCCCCTTCCTCCGGGGGCAGCAGGGATTCCAGCATGACCAGCAGCGGCCCCAGCCGCTCCGTCACCACGTTCCACACCAGGTCCAGCCGCACCTCGGCATAGCCATGGATCAGCCGGTGGCGCAGCCCCGTCATCTCGCGCCAGGGCAAATGCGGCAGGGCCGCGCAGCTCTCGCGGGAGACGCGGCCCGCCGCCTCGCCCAGCACCTCCAGCGCGCGGACGACGGCGGATTGGTGCAGGCGGCTGGCCTGGAAGGCGGCCTCGTCTAGCCCTTCCACGAAGCTCTGGGCGTCCAGCGCGGCCAGCTTCATGTCCCACAGCAGCGCCAGGTCGCGCTCGGGCAGTGGGGGCGGCTCAGGCGGCATAGAGCGGGCGGGCCTCGGCCAGGATACGGCCTGTCTCTTATACACATCT
>NZ_JBLZFZ010000188.1:0-1180 GCF_050753385.1 Pantanalinema rosaneae CENA516 | reverse complement strand
CCCACCCCCCGCGAAGGTGCGCATCACCTCGACCGCGGAAGCCTGCGAAGGGAATCGCGAATCCGGCAGGTAGTTCTCGAGGCTCGCGCTGGAGAACTGTGGCGGGGGCACTAAATGCCCGACCAGTTCTGCCGCGGTCAAGCCGGGCTGTCGATCAACCAGTCGCGGGGCGCTCGTCAATCGCTCCACTGTCACTGGTTCAGTTTAGCGCCGCGATGAGGGCGAGCCTCTCGGTAGCCTGGTGCCGTGAGCGAGCGCCTCGAGAGCACCGACAGTCTGGTACGTCGAGCAATCCCCGACGACGGCGCAACGCTTCGGATGGATTCAGCGGATGCACGCCCCACGCTCCTTGATTGGTACCGCCCGCACTCCCCGGAACACGTGCGACTGAATCTCGTCAGCACTCTCGATGGTCGCGCCGCGGGCGCCGACGGCACATCAGAGTCGCTCACCTCACCGACAGATCGGGTGATTCTTGGCGTCATTCGCGAACTCGGACAGGTCGTCGTGGTGGGTGCCGAGTCAGTTCGTCAAGAAAGGTACCTCCGACCACGCCGAGCCGCCCTCGCGATTGTGACGGCGAGCGGGGATCTGAGCGGTCACAGGCTCTCCGCTGGCCCTGAACAGCTCGGAGCCACCGAGACGAATCACCCGATCATCGTTCTCACCACCGATCACGGCGCAGAGTCGGCTCGAGCACAGCTTCCCCATGCGCGGATCATGGTTCTGGCAGACGACGACGTCATTCCGGCCCACGCGATCGTGATGACCCTGCGGCAACTCGGCTTCGCTGGCATCACCGTGGAAGGTGGGCCCACGCTCGCAGCTCACCTGCTGCGTGTGAGCGTGGTCGACGAGCTCTGCTTAACCGTGATGCCCCGAATCGGCGGCCCCGCTTTGCCCCTGCTGACGGGTGATGTGCTACGGGAGCACTCGGCTGTGCCCCATCAACTCCTCCTCGCCTCTGACGGAACACAGTTCGGGCGATGGCAGCTTCAGCCAGGGCCCTCCGCCTGAGAGCGCGCATCCACGGAGCGCAGCCACGTGGCAATCGCACGCTCCCATCGTGCGCGGTCGTAGTTCCAGAGCTTGGTGTGCCGTGCGTGAGCAAAGTGCTCGAGCGTGACGACATCGGGGCGGGCGCGCGCCAGCGCCACGCTACCGTCACTCGGCACATAAC
>NZ_JBLZFZ010000187.1:0-1136 GCF_050753385.1 Pantanalinema rosaneae CENA516 | reverse complement strand
AGATGTGTATTAGAGACAGCCGTAGAGCGAGTTGCGCTTCGAGCCGGCCTTGTCCTCCAGGCAGAGCGCCGAGACGCCGGCGCGGTCGAGCGAACGGGCGAGCTGATACACGCGTTCGGGAAAGCCGCCGGTGTCGCCGTCGTAGATCATCGGCAGCGGCGTCGCCTCGAAGATCTCGTTGACCGTCGCGAGCCGCGCCCCCGTGTCGACGATCTCGAGGTCGGGCTTGGCCCGCAGCGTCGCGTCGGTGAGGCTGCTCTGCCAGAGCGCGTCGAAGCGTCGGCCCTCGTGGGACGCCCGATGCGCGATCACGGCCGCGAGGCCGCTATGCGCCTCGATCACGCGAATGAACGGCTTCACCTCGAGAAGGCGCCGCAGGCGCGCCTGGCGCGTGCGCGCCATGACGCCCTGCTCCTCCAACGCTTGGTGGATGAGCGTCGAGGAGATGCCGGGCGTGTAGGGAATTTCGACCAGTTCGCCGCCCCACTCGGCAAGGGTCTCGATGACCTCGCGACGCACGCTCGCGACCTTGTCGCCGTAGCGCCAATCGTCCCCGTGGACGACGTAGGCGGGACGCAGCGCAAGCAGGTTGTCGCGATAGCTGTGGCTGCGCTGAGGCACGACGCGATGCACGCCCGCGATGTTCTCCACGACGCGAACCCGGTCGGCGTAGCGCATGAAGGGCGCCCGCTTGTAATCCACGACGGCCTCGTCCGTGAGCACGCCGACGACCACGCGGCCGAGCTCCCGGGCTTTCTCGAGAATGTTGATATGGCCGGCATGCAGCATGTCGCCGACCATGCCGACGTAGACGAGCCTGTCCTCACCCATGGACGCCTCCTCGTCAATATTGCTCGGCCGACCAAGCGCGACGCCCGCGCCGGGCCGCGCCGTGGACTTGGTTGAAGTCTCGGTTGAACTGCGCCGCGAGATCCGCGATCTCGCGCCCCCGCCACAGGTCCGGCACGTCGATCAAGCCCTGCTTGTAAGACATGCGGTAGAGCGGCGTGTCCTTCGCAATGAAGCCTTGGCGGAGGCACTCGGATAGCAGAACCGACCCGACGATCGGGGTCGCCGTGAAGAAAGAAGCGCTGTGGTAACCGGCTTCCTCGGCGAACCGATAGGATTCCCACATC
>NZ_JBLZFZ010000186.1:0-1158 GCF_050753385.1 Pantanalinema rosaneae CENA516 | reverse complement strand
GGAGCGCATCCACGGCGTCGCGCCGCGCGACGGCGTCGCCATCTTCGACGACGCCTCCGATTGGGAGGGCCGCCCCGTCGCGCTCGGCGAGCGCGTCATGCTGCTCGCCGATCCGGGCGACCGGGCGCTCGAGATCCGCCTCGCCGTGTCCGATGCGATCGTGCTGGAGCCCGGAGCGCCGGTCGAGATGTTCCTCAACATCGACCCCGCCGACCCGATCCCCGCGCGCCTCACGCGGGCGGGCTACCGGGCCTCGGCGACGCCGGAGGGCGTGATGGCCTACAGGCTGCGCGCCGCCTTCGAGGCGGACGATCCCAGGCTGCGCATCGGCCTGCGGGGGACGGCCAAGATCTACGGCGAGGAGACGCGGCTGATCGTCTACCTCCTGCGCCGGCCGATCGCGGGAGCGCGGCTGTGGCTGGGATTGTGAGCCTCCCCGCCGGCGAGGTCGCCGGCGCGCGTTCGGCCGTCGCCGCGCGGCCCCGACTGCCGCCGATCCGGGAGGAATTGATCCTGCACGAGGGTCCCCCGACGCGGGACGGCGCGCCGACATGGACGATCGAGGACCCCGCCCGCGCGCGCTTCTTCCGCCTCGGCTGGGCCGAGGTCGAGATGCTGGCGCGCTGGGAGACGGGCGACGCCGGCGCGATCGCGCGGGGCGTCTCGTCCTCCACGACGCTGGCGCTGCGCGCCGCCGACGTCGAGGAATTCGCCCGCTTCCTCGCCAACGCCGATCTCCTGCAATGCCGGGGGCCGGAGTCCAACGCCCGCCTTCTGGAGAAGGCGCGCGCCGGGCGCATGGGGCCGCTGAAGGCGCTCCTCAAGAACTACCTGTTCTTCAGGATCCCCCTCGCCCGCCCCGACCGCTTCCTCGACGCGACCGCGCCGCTCGCCGCGCCCTTCTTCCACCCGGCCTTCTGGATCATGACCCTGATCGCAGGGCTCGGAGGCCTCTTCCTCGCGCTGCGGCGCTGGGACGAGTTCGCGACGACCTTCATGCACGTCTTCACGCTGGAGGGCATGGTGCTGGCGGGCGCCGCGCTCCTCTTCGCCAAGGCCCTGCACGAGCTCGCCCACGCCTACGCCGCCAAGCGCGAGGGCCTGCCCGTGCCGATCATGGGCGTCGCGCTGATGGTGCTCTGTCTCTTATACACATCT
>NZ_JBLZFZ010000185.1:0-1190 GCF_050753385.1 Pantanalinema rosaneae CENA516 | reverse complement strand
GGCATGAGCTTCTTATTGCGTCCAACAGCTGACGGTTACATCAACGCCGAAGTTTCCCGGGCGATCACAACCAAGATCGGCCCTCTGCCGATTTCGTTCGTCGTCTTGGTGCTCTTCGTCATCGGCCTTGAACTCGCCCTCCGACGCACGCGTTGGGGTTGGTCGTTGCGGGCTGCTGGCTCGGACGAAGAGTCAGCGCGTCGCGTTGGCGTCGAGATCAACCGAACGATTGTGCTGGGCTATGTCGCCACATCGGTGTTGACGTTCTTCGGGGCGATCATGCTGATGACGCAGATCGGAGTCGGTGATCCCGCCCAAGGTGTCGCCTACACGCTTTCCAGCATCACGGCAGTTGTGCTTGGCGGGACAAGCTTGCTCGGTGGTCGCGGAACTTTCGTTGGAACCCTGTTGGGGTCAATGCTCATCATTCAGGTGCTCAACGCAACGGTCTTCCTCCGCCTCGACCAGATGTGGCAGTACATCTTGCAGGGCGTCTTGATTCTGGCCGCGGCGATTCTCTACTCAATCGCTCGAACGCGGCGCCGTAAGGCCCAGGGGAGGCGGCGCACGTGATCGCGTCGGGCCGTAGGCCCCGCATCGCTGTCCTCGGCACCGGTGCGAACGGTGCGGGCATCGGTGCCGACCTGACGAACGAAGGCCACGACGTGACGTTGATTGAGCAGTGGCCTGCGCACGTCGAGGCGATGCGCGAGCGAGGGATACGGGTGGAGATGCCCGATCGCTCACAAACCACGGCGGTGCGTGTGTATCACCTCTGCGAAGTGGCCGAAATGCGCGAGCTCTTTGACATCGTCTTCGTGCTGGTCAAGGCCTACGACACTCGTTGGGCTTGCGAACTGATCAGGCCGGTCCTTGCCTCAGACGGATTGGTCATCGGTCTGCAGAACGGCATGGAAGTCAGCCATATGGTTGACATACTCGGCGCCGAGCGTGTGCTCGGTGCAGTGATCGAAATCTCCTCGAACATGTTCGAGCCGGGCGTCGTAGAGCGCCAAAGCCCACCAGAGAAGTCGTGGTTCGCCCTCGGTAGCGTGTCAGAACATACTCGGGGTCGCGAAGAGATGGTGGCCCAGATCCTGCGCGCTGCCGGCACCGTCGATGTGGTCTACGATGTTCTGTCGGCGAAGTGGATGAAGCTTGTCGCGAACGCCGCCGAGCTCGTGCCCTCA
>NZ_JBLZFZ010000184.1:0-1197 GCF_050753385.1 Pantanalinema rosaneae CENA516 | reverse complement strand
AGGCGCAGCTGCGGATCGCGGATCCGCGAGAAGGAAAGGATCAGGCTCCGGCCCTCTTCCTCCGCGAGCGCGCGCTCGATGATGTGGCGCTCCACATCCCCCGCCTCCGCATCCACATCCTCGTCGCCGTGGTCATCGAAGAAGTAGGAGATGGGCACGGAAAGCGCCCGCGCGATGGCGAAGAGGCGGCTCGCGCCGACGCGATCCCCCCCGTTCTCGTATTTCTGGACCTGCTGATACCAGACGCCGATCTCGTCTGCGACGGATTGTTGGTTCAGGCCGAGTTGCTGGCGCCTCGCCCTGATGCGGCGTCCGATTTCATGATCGATCGAGTTCGGCGCCTTTTTTACGTGCGGCATATCGGAACGACCTCGGCCTCTGGAATTTGCGGCTCGGTGGTCATCTTCGTACGTTCGCGCTGTGGCGGGGCGACGTCGATGGCGCCGGAAGCCGATACCGGCGGAGGCCTTGCTTACCAAGCTGGACCTTCGTCTGCGGTGGTGCAATTCGAGGATGAAGAATAATCACAACCGAAAGATTTTGTGTGTTTCATGTTGTGCGCAAAATATCTCTGAATGTATCCAAAAATTTCTTGATCGCACAATCTTTGCGCGATTACCCACCGGCCGCCTGCGATTGAATCGTCCCTTGCGCGGACAGCCTGGAATTGCCGGCCCGAATGGCGCAAAGGCGGCGTGCGTCAGCGCCTCGAGCGCCTTCGTCCGCGTCGCGACGCAGGGCAGGGTGGCGCGGACGCACAGGCCGCCGCCGGGCCGGTTCTCGATCTCGAGGCGCCCTCCGCCCCCTCGGTGAGACGCTTGCAGAGATAGAGCCCGAGGCCCAGGCGCCCGTCTCGAAACGGCGGGCGGGATCCTCCCGCAGGAAGGGCGCGCCCACGCGCTTGAGGAACTCGGAGCCGATGCCCGGCCCGCGGTCGCAGACTTCGATCGTCAGGAGGTCGGCCGCATGGCGCGCGGTGACCGTGACGGGCGAATCCTTGCCGTAGCGCAACGCGTTGGAGATGAAGTTGCTGAGCAGGAGCTCGACCGCCATCGGATTGACGTGGATCGTCATGTCGCTCTGCGCGCAGGAGAACGTGACCTTCCCGTCCCCGAGCTCCTCCGTCAGCCCGCGCAGGTGGTCGGGGAAGGGGAAGGGCTCGGTGCGCTGGACCGCGCCGCGCCGGCCCATGGATTC
>NZ_JBLZFZ010000183.1:0-1215 GCF_050753385.1 Pantanalinema rosaneae CENA516 | reverse complement strand
TGTGTATAAGAGACAGGTGAGGCGGGGCCTCACAAGGTCCGTTTCGCGCTGACCTCCAGCGCCTTGCGCCGCGCGATGCCGAGCTGGCGCTCCCGCCAGATCACGAACACGCCGGCCGCGATGACGACGACCGCGCCGCCGATCACGGCGACGTCCGGCAACTGGCCGAAGACGAACCAGCCGAGGCCCACCGCCCAGATCATGGAGGTGTATTCGAAGGAGGCGATGAGCGAGGCGTCGCCGTGGCGGTAGCTCTGCGTGAGCAGGATCTGCCCGATCCCGCCGCAGAACCCGGCGAAGACGAGAATGGCGAAATCCGTCGCGTCGGGCATGTTCCAGCCGAGCGTGACGCTGGCGAGGCCGATGAGGGTCGTGATCAGCGAGAAATAGAAGACGATGGCGCCGGTCTTCTCGGTCTCCGTCAGGCGGCGCACCTGGATCGCGCCGATGGCGCTGCAGAAGGCCGCGAGACAGGCCCCAGCATGGCCC
The DNA here is from genome assembly GCF_050753385.1 of Pantanalinema rosaneae CENA516. NCBI lineage: Bacteria > Bacillati > Cyanobacteriota > Cyanophyceae > Leptolyngbyales > Leptolyngbyaceae > Pantanalinema > Pantanalinema rosaneae. The sequence continues at coordinate 726 of NZ_JBLZFZ010000183.1, read as the reverse complement.
CCGTCGCCCGGCTGGCGTCGGCGAGTTCGGGCGAGACGACGCCGAATTGCGGGCTCAGCATCAGGAGCACGCCGGCGAAGCCGACCGCGACCGCGCTCCAGCGATAGGCGCGCACCTTCTCCTTCAGGATGAGGGCGGCGAGCGCCACGACCATCAGCGGCGCGGCGTAGCCGATGGCGATGGCGTCCGACAGCGGCAGCTGCGAGAGCGCGATGAACCCGCAGATCATCCCGATCGAATTGACGACGCTGCGCGCCGCGTGGCCGCGCAGGTTTCGCGTGCGCACGGCGTTGACGATGTGATCCGTCCAGGCGAGCCAGATCAGCAGGGGGATGAGCGCGAAGAAGGAGCGGAAGAAGACGATCTGGCCGACCGGATAGCGCGTGCTGACGTATTTCACCGAAGTCGCCATCATCGTGAAGGCGAGCGCGGAGGCGATTTTCAGGGCTATGCCTAGGACGGGCTGCACGGCGGGGAAGCTTTTCTTTTCGATTGAAGCGCAGTGAACCATGGCGCCGAGACCGAAAGAAGGCGCAAGCCCTGCATTTCGCGCATGGGCGCCTTCGCCCGCCGCAGGCGGGTCCGGCGGCCATTGTCATCAAACTGATATCGCGCGCCGACTAGAAGACGGGCGAAAACACGCGGAGGATTCGCCCGTGTCGAAAGAAGACGACGGACGTCGGGTCCGGACATTGTTCCTCTCCGACCTGCATCTCGGCACGCGCG
>NZ_JBLZFZ010000182.1:0-1223 GCF_050753385.1 Pantanalinema rosaneae CENA516 | reverse complement strand
ATCCAAGAACCGCGCGGCGCGAAAGCCGGGCCGCGCGGGGAATGTTCAGGCGTCGTCGGGCAGCAGGCAGGTGAGGCGGTTCACGCCGCCCTGGCGTTCCCAGGCGGCGTCGCGCGTCATCTTTCGCAGCAGGTGCAGGCCGAGGCCGCCCACCTCGCGCGAATCCACGCCCGCGCCGGTGGCGGCCGCCGGCGCGGCCAGCGGGTCGAATTCCGGGCCGTCATCCTCGAAGAGGATGGCCACGCCCGCCTCGGTGACCGTGGCCGTGAAGGCGAAGAAGCCCGCGCCCGTCCCATGCATGACCACGTTCGCCGCCAACTCCTCCGCGACGAGGGCGAGGCGCATGGCGAGCGCGGTGTGGATCCCGGCCTCCTCGGCGAAGACCTCCACCTCGTCGAGCAGCCGCGCGACCTCCTCCGTGCCGGGGGGCAGGCGCAGCGTCATCCGGGGCTGGTCCATGCGGGTTGAACCTCATGCAGTTGGAGCGGCAGCCTAGCCGTCCTGTCCCCGCCAGGGAAATGCCTGGCTTGACGCCGCCGGGACTTCGGCGGCACCTCGGCGGGCGGGAGGGCAAGTCCCTGAAGTATCTTTGCATTTTTGTGACATGAAGCTGACGGCGACGGGGTAGCATGGATGTGACCGCGACCCTTCTGGGTGGGCTTGGCCTGTTCTTCCTGGGCGTGCGTGGCCTCTCGGGCCCGCTGGCCGCGCTGGCGGGGCCGCGGCTGCGGGCCGGGCTGGCGGGGGGCACGGGCTCGGCCGCGCTGCTGGGCCTCATGCTGGGCGGGCTGACCCAGAGCAGCAACGCGGTCACCTTCATCACCGCCTCCATGCGCGCGGCGGGGCTGTTGCCCCTGCACCGCGCCCTGCCGCTTCTGGCCTGGGCCAATGTCGGCACGGCGGGGCTGGTGCTGGTCGCGACCTTCGACCTGCGGCTGGCCGCGCTGTGGGTGCTGTTCCTCGCGGGCGTGCTGACCTTCCTGGACCGCGGGCCCGCCTCCGCCGGCCGGCGGGCGGGCGATGCGCAGGGGCGGCTGCGCCCGGCGCTGGCCGCGTTGACCGGGCTTGGCCTGATGCTGCTGGGGCTTGGCCTGCTGCAGGCGGGGGCCACGCCGCTGCGCGATGCGCCGGGGGTGCAGGCCCTGCTGGCCGCGACGGCAGGCGTGGCCTGGCTGCTGGTGCCGCTGGGGGCGGGGCTGGTGCTGGTCACGCAATCCTCCTCC
>NZ_JBLZFZ010000181.1:0-1203 GCF_050753385.1 Pantanalinema rosaneae CENA516 | reverse complement strand
AGATGTGTATAAGAGACAGGTATAGAACAAGCGATTTTCTTGAGGATTGCGTAAAATCAATCCTGCTTCAAGACTGTGGTGACTTCGAAATCATCTTTGTTGATGATGCGTCGACCGACGGATCTCTAGATCTGTTGAACAGTCTACAGGTTCCCCATTCTCGTATTCTCCTGAATTCCGCAAATCGGGGCCCCGGCCCGAGCCGGAACCTCGGCCTTGCCACAGCCACGGGAACCTTCATCCGGTTCGTCGACGCGGATGATATCCTGCCCGAAGGCTCGACCAGCGCGCTGCTCGACACCTGCTCGCGGTTCTCCCGTCCTGCCGCCAGAGGAAACATCGCGATGTTTCACACTTCGCACCCAGAACTTCGTGCGGTGGATTATCCGGTATGCGCGGCACGCGAGACTCCATTCTGGGCGTTGAAAGGGATGGCGCTGCCGTGGTTTTTCACGAATTACGCATTCCGCCGCGATTACCTGGAAAACTCACGGGCACAATTTTCCCGATCTCCGCTATGGCGAAGACCCTGTTTTCCTCGCGCGCTTTCTGTGCGAGGTGCAGCACATACCCGTTATCGATACGCTCACCTACCTTGTTCGAAGCCGGCTGGGGCGCGAACCGACGTATTCTCAAATTCATATTGCCGACTATCTGACACACCTTGAGGTGGTTGCTGAAGAATTCGTACGACACGGGCTTCACGATCTTGCCAATGGCTACCTGCAAAGAGGTGGCTCTGATCTCACCGTAATGATTGAGGCGTCCGATCTGGCCCGGATGAGCGGGAGTGGATGAGCGCAAAGGCAGCGCGGGTAATTGGCGCGGCGATGGCGCGCTCGGCACTGGCATGACCCATGGTATGCTAGACGTCACCGCGATTATCCTCACGAAAGATTCTGCGCCCCACATCGGCATTCTGCTCGACCAATACGAAAGGCTCGGCATTGCTCCCCGGGCCCTCGTGGACTCCAAGACGACCGACGACACCTTCGCCATCTGCCACTCGGCAGGCGTACGAACGGAAATCGTCGAAAATTCGGTCGGGCGCGTGGGACCGCTCATCGGGAAGGTCGCAGACCTGTGCGACACCGGCTGGATCTTGCGCTTCGACGATGACGAATTGCCGTCACGCCAGATGCTTGGAGCGACCCATGCTCTTGCCCCCAATCCCCGCCATGTCCAATACCATTAATACCAAGC
>NZ_JBLZFZ010000180.1:0-1275 GCF_050753385.1 Pantanalinema rosaneae CENA516 | reverse complement strand
CGTGGGCTCGGAGATGTGTATAAGAGACAGGCACACACCGGGTGCGGGCTTGATTGGCGCACCGCGGCCATCGAACGTCGGTCGTTGTGCCACCGCACCGGCTCCTCGAACCACATGATGTCGAGGTCGCTCGTCCGCTCTCCGAACTCAATTGCGTCCTGAACGGTGTACCCCTGGTTTGCATCGACCGCGATGAGAAAGTCAGTTCCACCGGCAGCGAAGGCGGCGCGCACGCGATCCGCGTCTACCTCCGGCGAAGCACCACCGATCTTGAACTTCATGCCGCCCAAGCCCATCGACTTGTAGCTGGCAATCTCGTCGGCAATGGTGCCGAGGGGTTCGCCGTAATAGCCGCCAATCGCGATCATCGGCACGGTGCCGGTGAACCCCCCCCAGAGCTTCCACAGAGGTTGATTGAGTGCCTTCCCGACGGCATCCCAGATGGCGGTGTCGGTAGCCGCCAATGCGACGAGGCCAAGTCGACGGTCGCGCAAAATGTCGTACGTTGCCGGATACGCCGCCTCCCAGCAGTGGGCGGTGCGAAGGGCATCCATGCCGATGAGTCGTGGCGCGATCTCGTTCACGACGATGCTGTTGATCTCGTGGAGCCCGGCCAACTCGTCGCCAACATACGCCTCGCCCATGATTCCGTCGCTGGTGTGCAGCTGAATGATCAGTGTGGCCCGGTGCGTCATCGAGTAGTACCTGCCCTTGAACTCGCGTGCGAGAGGTGCCACGACGGGAATGGTTTCGATCTTGGTGATGAACAGTCCGTGTGAGTTGTCAACACTGGACTGAACAGGGGCCTTCATGGGCTTATGCATAGTCATCCCTTGACCGTGGAACTGGAAACGTTTCTAAAACATAACGATCTACCGACAGGAGGGCAAGCGCAAGGCCGAAAAACGAACCATTCATCGCGATATGACCGCTCTGCCCGGACATTTTGGGCTTGCTCCGCTCAAGTGAGCGGCAGAAACAGTTCGCGCTTGACTTGTCGCCACTCCTCAACTAGACATGCCTCACACCCTACTGGAATCCTTTCCAGCACTGTCACATCAAAGGAGAGCGCAGTGATCACCAAATCCACACGAAACCGCTTGTCGGTCGTGGCGAGCCTGGGCATCGCAGCCCTTGTTCTCGTCGGCTGTACGGCGGGTCCTGCAGAAGAGCCCACAGAGCCTGACACGCCGTCGGTTCAGGACGATTCGCCCCCCTTCGTTGACTTCCGTATTCCGGAGGCCGGCTCGGGTGAAGGCCTCAAGCTCGGCTTCA
>NZ_JBLZFZ010000179.1:0-1279 GCF_050753385.1 Pantanalinema rosaneae CENA516 | reverse complement strand
GTTGTCGAGGGGTTGAAGCGTTCTCTGCTCGAGGTCGACGTAGCCGAGATCGTAGGTCATGAAGCTGACGAGCCAGATGCCGTCGTCGACCTCCTTTATTCCGATACGTTGACCTGCGAGCACGGTGGAGATGTTGATTTTCTTGCGGTGCAGGCGAAGCCGCCCGCAGGCGATGATGAGGATGTCCCTGTCGTTGGCCTCGGGCCTCGCCCATCGCACGTTCTCGACCAAACCGGCCGTTTTTCCGCGAACGCCCTCATGACGCCCTGCGCGCGGAGTCCAGGGCGCGGATCCCGGCTGCGTTAAGGACAACGACCAATTAAGATTGCATTTCTGCTGAAATTTCAATTTTTAATAGCCGTCAATGCCTTGTGGCGCGGCCTGATTCTCCGTGCGCTCGCAATCGGATCAGGATCTGGAACGACGAAGGTGATCATGCTTCCAAACCGTGAAAGAGCGGCGGCCGTGTTTCTGGCCGCCTTGGCCGTCGGCTATCTGGTCTTCCTGATCTCGAAACCCGCGAACGACCCCGCGCCCCGCGTCGCTCCGGCCTTCACCGCTGAAGACCGCCGGCTCATGCTGCTGGCCAGCACACGCGACGCGGACGGCATCATCGCCGCGCTGGCGAGCGGACAGATACCCATCGACTACGCCGTGGGCGGCAAGATGGACATATTCACCATTGCGACCAGCGCCAAGTTGCCGGAATTGCTCACATTTCTCCTGCAGCAGGCGGATGCCCGGGTGAGTTCGACGGCCAGAACATTCGTCTTCATGCGCGACGAGAAGCATCGCGCAGAAAGCGCGATGATCGCGCGGATGTATCTGGAGCACACATACGATCGAAACGGAATGGCCCTTGATGTCAACGATTCAGTCGGCCTCCTGATGATCATGTGTTCCTTGCGACCCTATACGCCGGATGAGATCGACGCGATGCTCGATGGTTTCGCGATCCAAGCGCCTGAAAGCATCATCGACAACGCCATCAATTCGTTTGAAAGCAATCCGCCCCAAGGGGAAGGCGCCACGGAGTGTTTCCAGCAAGTCCTGCAATACGTCACCGCACGACCGGCCTGATATGCTGGTCTTCGCATCGATTACGATGTTCCCCGCTTCGATCCGGTCATTGACCAACAACGGGGTCAGCGCGCTCCTAGGGGAGCGGCACGTCGATTTCGGACAGGGCCGCGGGATACCTCCAGACGATCGCCAAGCGCCGAGCTTGTCTGGCAAGCCGGGGGAGCGATCGATCAAACGCTGTCTCTTATACACATCT
>NZ_JBLZFZ010000178.1:0-1328 GCF_050753385.1 Pantanalinema rosaneae CENA516 | reverse complement strand
TGCTGACCTGAGCGATGCTGACCTGAGTGGTGCTGACCTGAGTGGTGCTCACCTGAGCGGGGCTGACCTGAGGGGGACAATTGTTGATACTTCAACTCAACTTGACCAGAAATGGCGATTCATCCACGAAATTGTCAATCAAGGGGCATCAGGTCGAGATTTAAGTGGTACTGACCTAAGGGGGGCTAACCTGAGCGGGGCTAACCTGATTGTGGCTGACCTGAGCGGGGCTAACCTAATTGTGACTGACCTGAGAGGGGCTGACCTGAGGAGGGCTGACCTGAGGAGGGCTGACCTGAGGAGGGCTGACCTGAGTGGTGCTCACCTGAGTGGTGCTGACCTGAGCGGGGCTGACCTGAGGGGGACAATTGTTGATACTTCAACTCAACTTGACCAGAAATGGCGATTCATCCACGAAATTGTCAATCAAGGGGCATCAGGTCGAGATTTAAGTGGTACTGACCTAAGGGGGGCTAACCTGAGCGGGGCTAACCTGATTGTGGCTGACCTGAGCGGGGCTAACCTAATTGTGACTGACCTGAGAGGGGCTGACCTGAGGAGGGCTGACCTGAGGAGGGCTGACCTGAGGAGGGCTGACCTGAGTGGTGCTCACCTGAGTGGTGCTGACCTGAGCGGGGCTGACCTGAGGGGGACAATTGTTGATACTTCAACTCAACTTGACCAGAAATGGCGATTCATCCACGAAATTGTCAATCAAGGGGCATCAGGTCGAGATTTAAGTGGTACTGACCTAAGGGGGGCTAACCTGAGCGGGGCTAACCTGATTGTGGCTGACCTGAGCGGGGCTAACCTAATTGTGACTGACCTGAGAGGGGCTGACCTGAGGAGGGCTGACCTGAGGAGGGCTGACCTGAGGAGGGCTGACCTGAGGAGGGCTGACCTGAGTGGTGCTCACCTGAGTGGTGCTGACCTGAGCGGGGCTGACCTGAGGGGGACAATTGTTGATACTTCAACTCAACTTGACCAGAAATGGCGATTCATCCACGAAATTGTCAATCAAGGGGCATCAGGTCGAGATTTAAGTGGTACTGACCTGAGGGGGGCTAACCTGAGCGGGGCTAACCTGAGCGGGGCTAACCTGAGCGGGGCTGACCTGAGGGGGACAATTGTTGATACTTCAACTCAACTTGACCAGAAATGGCGATTCATCCACGAAATTGTCAATCAAGGGGCATCAGGTCGAGATTTAAGTGGTACTGACCTAAGGGGGGCTAACCTGAGCGGGGCTAACCTGAGCGGGGCTAACCTGAGCGGGGCTAACCTGAGCGGGGCTAACCTGAGCGGGGCTAACCTGAGCGGGGCTAACC
>NZ_JBLZFZ010000177.1:0-1313 GCF_050753385.1 Pantanalinema rosaneae CENA516 | reverse complement strand
CCCGAAGGGAGAAAGGCGGACAGGTATCCGGTAAGCGGCAGGGTCGGAACAGGAGAGCGCACGAGGGAGCTTCCAGGGGGAAACGCCTGGTATCTTTATAGTCCTGTCGGGTTTCGCCACCTCTGACTTGAGCGTCGATTTTTGTGATGCTCGTCAGGGGGGCGGAGCCTATGGAAAAACGCCAGCAACGCGGCCTTTTTACGGTTCCTGGCCTTTTGCTGGCCTTTTGCTCACATGTTCTTTCCTGCGTTATCCCCTGATTCTGTGGATAACCGTATTACCGCCTTTGAGTGAGCTGATACCGCTCGCCGCAGCCGAACGACCGAGCGCAGCGAGTCAGTGAGCGAGGAAGCCGAACCCCAGAGTCCCGCTCAGAAGAACTCGTCAAGAAGGCGATAGAAGGCGATGCGCTGCGAATCGGGAGCGGCGATACCGTAAAGCACGAGGAAGCGGTCAGCCCATTCGCCGCCAAGCTCTTCAGCAATATCACGGGTAGCCAACGCTATGTCCTGATAGCGGTCCGCCACACCCAGCCGGCCACAGTCGATGAATCCAGAAAAGCGGCCATTTTCCACCATGATATTCGGCAAGCAGGCATCGCCATGGGTCACGACGAGATCCTCGCCGTCGGGCATGCGCGCCTTGAGCCTGGCGAACAGTTCGGCTGGCGCGAGCCCCTGATGCTCTTCGTCCAGATCATCCTGATCGACAAGACCGGCTTCCATCCGAGTGCGTGCTCGCTCGATGCGATGTTTCGCTTGGTGGTCGAATGGGCAGGTAGCCGGATCAAGCGTATGCAGCCGCCGCATTGCATCAGCCATGATGGATACTTTCTCGGCAGGAGCAAGGTGAGATGACAGGAGATCCTGCCCCGGCACTTCGCCCAATAGCAGCCAGTCCCTTCCCGCTTCAGTGACAACGTCGAGCACAGCTGCGCAAGGAACGCCCGTCGTGGCCAGCCACGATAGCCGCGCTGCCTCGTCCTGCAGTTCATTCAGGGCACCGGACAGGTCGGTCTTGACAAAAAGAACCGGGCGCCCCTGCGCTGACAGCCGGAACACGGCGGCATCAGAGCAGCCGATTGTCTGTTGTGCCCAGTCATAGCCGAATAGCCTCTCCACCCAAGCGGCCGGAGAACCTGCGTGCAATCCATCTTGTTCAAGCATGCGAAACGACCGTCATCCTGTCTCTTGATCAGATCTTGATCCCCTGCGCCATCAGATCCTTGGCGGCAAGAAAGCCATCCAGTTTACTTTGCAGGGCTTCCCAACCTTACCAGAGGGCGCCCCAGCTGCTGTCTCTTATACACATCT
>NZ_JBLZFZ010000176.1:0-1347 GCF_050753385.1 Pantanalinema rosaneae CENA516 | reverse complement strand
CGTCCGCGACGTCATCGCGCGCCAGGCGCTGCGCTATCTCGGCATGCTGCTCGCCGGCCTCGGAATCGGCGCGAGCGACCTGCTCGCCGATCCCGACGTGACGCAGATCGTCATGATCGCGGTCGGCGTCGTCATGTCGGCGACCGCCGAGCGCGCGTGGGTACTGGCGCGTCGCCTCGGCCTGACCACGTGATCGCCGGCATGATCGGCGTCAGCAACGTCGGGAGGCGGCGGCGCGCCGGATCATCCCTAAGGCCGGCCGTCGCCGAGCGCCACCGGAAACCGCGACCGCCGCGGGGCGCTCAGAACCCGCTCTCGCGCACGAGGATCGCCACGCCCGCGCGCCAGAGGCGGGCCGCGATCGACTGGCGCTCGCCTTCCATGCGCACCGTTCCGCGAAGGGCGAGGGGCGCCTGCGCGGCCTCATCGATCGGTCGCGACAGGACGCGGTAGACGGCGCCCGTCGGGGTGATCTCCTCGCCGCGCAGATGCGCCGCGATCCCGCCGCCGAAATCCGAGGCGAGCTCCGGCGCGGATTCGAGCCGGCGCGTCGCCGTCGTCGCGATCTCCGCGACCACGAGCGCCACCGGCGCGCGGCCCGGCGCTTCCGGGTGGAACCGCGCCGCCGCGCCGGGCGCGACGCGGGCGAGATCGGCTTCCGACAGATAGGCCTCGACGAGCGCGCTCTCGGGCGAGACGAGCGTCGCGAGCCATTCCCCTTGCGCGAGCCAGTCCCCGGGGCTGATATCCTCGTCGCGTTCGGCCAGCACGCCCGCATGCGGCGCCGTCACCGAGAGGCGTGCGGCGAGCGCGAGCAGCGCCGCGCGCTCGGCGATCGCTCCCTCCAGTTCGCGCCACAGCGCCTCCCGGTTCGCCCGCCCGCCGTCGCCTCGACCTCGACGCCCGCCCGCCAGCGCAAGAGCGTGATGCGTCGCTCGACGGAGGCGAGGCGGTGATCCATGTCGGGCGATTCGAGGCGGTGGAGAAGGGCGCCCGCCGCGACGGCTTCGCCGGGCCGCGCGGCGATCTCGACGAGCCGCGCGTCGGCGGGCGCGTAAAGCCGCGTCTGGCGCTCGGCGCGCATCAGCGCCGGCGCATGGACGGGCCAGTGCAGCGGCGTCGCGAACAGGGCGATCGCGAGGCCGAGGCCCGAAAGCGTCGCGAGCGTGTTGCGGTTGAGGCGATACTTCTCCCGCCGCGAGGCCCATTCCTTCAGCTCCATGGCGATCGGCCGGCCGATGAACCAGGCGAGCTCCACGATCATCAGGACGATCCCCAGCGCCTTGAAGAAGAAGTGGTAGACGAGGAGCGCGATGCCGAGAAACAGGAAGAAGCGGTAGAGCCAGG
>NZ_JBLZFZ010000175.1:0-1331 GCF_050753385.1 Pantanalinema rosaneae CENA516 | reverse complement strand
TCTTCGTCGGCAGCGTCAGATGTGTATAAGAGACAGCGGTGAACCTGTTCCGCGCCTGCGAGGAGGGCAACGTGCGGCGGGCCGTCGACCTCGCCAAGTCCGGCGTGAACGGATGCGACGTCAAGATCTCGAGCCTGCAGCCGAGCCGCCCCGTTCATGCGATCATCACGGCGCCCGGCTCGCACATCGATCGGCCCGCCCAGCTCGCGGACGTTCCGGTCGGCGTGAACTTCTTCGCGGGATCGCACTTCGCGGCCATCCGGCTGCTCGAAGGTTTCGTCGGGCGCTCGCGCGTCAACCTGCTCCATTACGGCGGCCCGGCGTCCCGCTTCGACGCGGTGCTGTCCGGGGAGGTCCCGGCGGCGGTCATCATGGAGCCCTACATCAGCCTTGCGGAGAAGCTCGGCGCGAACGTCATCGCTGAGGGCGTATTCGTGGCGACCGACATCGCCCGGGACGATCTCCCGCAGGAGGATCTCTCGGCGCTGTATCGGGCCCTGAACCGCGCTTCCGACTTCCTGAACGCCAGCGCCGACAACAAGCGCAGCTATCTGCGCTACCTGATCGCCGATATTCCGGACGGCTATCGCTGGGGTCGCCCCACCGCCGAGGACTTCCACCTGCCCCGGCTGAATTTCGGCCATACGCTTCCCTACGAGCGCAGCGAATTCGATCGCAGCCTGGAGATCCTCCAGGATTACGACCTCCTGGATTCAGGCGCGTCATATGGGTCGCTCGTGGATTCCCGCTCGCTGCAGCAGGTCAACGCGTGAGCGCGTGACGACGACCTCGCCTTCGGCCGGCGTCCCTCGCGGACGCTCGCCGCGGGCGAGGTCCACTTAGGAGATCGAACAATGGTCCGTCCCTCTCTCGCTCTCGCGGCGCTCTCGATGCTGGCGCCGCTCTCCGCATTTCCGGCTTCGGCGTCGGATCTTCCCACTTTGCGGATCGTCGTCTTCGCCGCGCCCTCCCAGAGCATCTGGATACCGTCGATCATCCAGGAGGCCGGCCTGGACCGGAAGCACGGGTTCGTGCTCGATGTCACGCCGAAACCCTCGCAGGTCGCCTATTCCGACTTCGCGACGGGCGCGGAGCGGGTCTGCTACTGCGCGAATCCGTCCGCCGTCGCGCGTTTCGTGCAGGAGGGGTCGGACATCACGCTCCTGTGGAACGTGTTCTCCCTCTCGTCGCTGATTTCGACCACGTCGCCCGACATCCGGGAGCCGAAAGACCTCGAAGGTCGGATCCTCGCCGCCGACACCACCACGGGCAGCTGGGCCATAACCAACTGGTGGCTGCAGCAGCACGGCGTCTGTCTCTTATACACATCT
>NZ_JBLZFZ010000174.1:0-1363 GCF_050753385.1 Pantanalinema rosaneae CENA516 | reverse complement strand
AGATGTGTATAAGAGACAGGCATGGGCATGCTTGGGCACTCTCAAATCAGGCTGCAAATGCTACTGACTCGCATTTCGGTATGCAATCGCGATTTACGCCCGCCCGTCGCTGCGGCATCCTGACCCGGTCCGTCCAATCACCGGGATTCGCTGCCGTGAACTTCGACCTGCGCCGTTTTGCCTGCCTGCTGGCCCTCGCCGTGGCCGCCCTGCCCGCGCAGGCGGCCGAAAGCGTCCATGTGCTCAGCTACCGCGGTGCCGAGGTGGTCGGCCCGCTGTTCGAACGCTTCACCGCCGAGACGGGGATCGCCGTGCGCCTGGAGGTGCTGGGCGCCGAAGCGATCGGCCCGGCGCTGCTCGCCGCGCGATCCGAAACCGGCACCTCGCCGGACCTGGTGCTGTCGGTCGATGCCCTGCGCTTCTCCGGCTACGCCGCCCAGGGCCTGCTGCGCCCGCTGCCGGCGGACGCGCTGGCTGCGGTTCCGGCCGCGCTGCGTGATCCCGATGGCCAGTGGCTGGGCCTGAGCTACCGGCTGCGCGGCCCGCTGTACGCCCACGGCACGCAGGCCGATGCCGACTGGCCGGCGCTGCTGGCCGCCCTGCCGCAGCGCCGCGTCTGCCACCGCGACCCCGCCCACGTCTATGCCATCGGCACCCTGGCCTGGCTGCACCAGGCCGCGGGCGAGGCCATGGCCGAAGCCTTCGCCAGCGAGGTGCTCGCATCCGCGCCGCGGATCGAGGGCGGCGACCGCGACCAGATCCTGGCCGTGCTCGACGGCCGCTGCGATCTCGCCTTCGTCAACCACTACTACCTGGCGCGGCTGATGGCCTCGGCGGATGCCGCGGAGGCAGCCGCGGCGGCACGCCTGCAGTTCGGCTTCGCCGGAACCGGCGAGCCGCTGATCGGCAACGTCTCGGCGATCGCCCTGCCGCAGGGCGGCGCGCACCGCGAGGCCGCGGACAGGCTGGCGGTCTGGCTGACCGGTGCGGCAGCGCTGGAACTGCACGCCCGGATCTTCGACGAGTTCCCCGCCGGCTGGGCGGAGCGCGAACTCCAGCTTCCGGAGAGCGTGCAGCCCTTCAGCAGGCTGCGGATGGGCCCGCCCCTGCCGGATCGCGTGGCCGGGTCGCAGGCCTGGGCGCAAGCGCGCGTGGCCGAACTGCTGCAGGCGCGCTCAGAGCGCCCGTGAGAATTCCATCTGCTTGGCGCTGATTGCCACGTGCGCCCGGCGACGCGCAGGCTGCGGCATCCGCACGCCTCGCACGTTCCGCGCCGGCCCAGTGGCGCCTCGGGCCGATGCGGCGGGGCTCAGAGCGTGTGAAAAAATCCAGACGCCGTCGCGAGGCCGTCGCTGGGCGTTCG
>NZ_JBLZFZ010000173.1:0-1407 GCF_050753385.1 Pantanalinema rosaneae CENA516 | reverse complement strand
GTAGAAGAACATCGAATCCGGCGAGGTCGTCGTGATGGCGACGGTGAAATCGTCGATCTTCTCGTATTTGGCGATGTTCGAGACGAGGTTGCCCGCCTGGTTGGCCTGCGACTGGTCGAACTGGGGCGCGTCGCGGACGATCAGCTTGTCGAGGTTCCAGATCACGTCGTCGGCGGTGAAATCCGCCCCGTCGTGGAATTTCACCCCCTGCCGGAGACGGAAGGTCCAGACGGTTCCCGTCTCGTCGATCTCGTAGCTCTCGGCGAGCGCGGGAACCATGTCGGCGGCGCGCTCGCCCTGGGTGAGGTCCCAGCGCAGCAGGCTGTCGTAGACGGTGTAGGTGATGAAGCGGATGCCCTCCGCCCCGCCGGTCGCCATGCCCGTGGTCTGCGGTACGTCGCTCAGCGTCATCGCGAGCCGAAGAACCGATTCGCCCTGCGCGGCCGAGGGCGCCGGGCCCATCCCGGCGAGAAGGCCGGTCGCGGCCCCCGCCTTGAGGAACGTGCGTCTATCCATGTCCGAACTCCCCCTCTTTTTTGCGCCGCAACGATTCCGCGGTCGCCTGGGGAGAGATCAGCAAGCCATGTGCCAGAAGCCGGCGCGAAGGCGGGCGCGGCTTTGCGCCGCGTTTGCGGGCGAACTTTCCCGCAGCGCCCGAAAGCCGGCTTCGGATTTTGTGCAATGCGGCGCGAAAACCGTCAGGACTCCGTTAAGCATTCGCTTAACGCTGCGGAGCCCTTTGCGGCCCGATCCGGGGACATGGCGCGCGCCCGGCGCGATTCCCGCTCGCGCCGGCGGCCGAGGAGGCTCCCGAGCGCTGACGCCGAGGCCGTGGCATGTCGCTTGCTGCGAAGGCTTCCGTCGCAGGGACGCCGCCGGAAGGGGCGTCGCGCATGGTCGCGCTTCACAGGAGATAGTCGCATGGCTCGCAACGTCAACGGACCGCTGTATTACGAACGCATGGGGCGGTCCGGCCCCGTCATGGCCTTCGTCCACCCCAACCCGATGGACCAGTCCTGCTGGATCTTCCAGACGACGCATATGTCGACCTGGTTTCGCTGCGTCTCGATCGACATTCCCGGCTACGGGCGCTCGCCGACGGCCGAGGACGGGCTCACGAGGGACGACATGGCCGAGGCCGGCTGGGAGGCCATCGACGACGCCTATCCGGGGGAGGACGCGATCCTCGTCGGCTGCTCGGTCGGCTCCTCGCTCGTGCCCTACATGCACCACCAGAAGCCCGAGCGCACCAAGGCGCTGATCGTCTGCGGCACGGGCTACAATCCCGGCAAGGAATTCGCCGCCCGGCGCATCCACGCCTATTCCAAATACGGGATCGACTATCGCTGGGAATACACTTTCCAGGATTTCAGCGCGTCCTTCAGGCAGACGCCGCTGGCGCACTAT
>NZ_JBLZFZ010000172.1:0-1379 GCF_050753385.1 Pantanalinema rosaneae CENA516 | reverse complement strand
AGATGTGTATAAGAGACAGGTACGGCGAGAACTGGGGCCCGTCGCCGCCTTGGAAGGGACGATGAGCTGCCTCTTCGTCCTGCCCCGCGGCTGGCGGCGGCACCCTGCCACCGGTCAAGCGCCGTCCCGCCGGAGCCTGCTGCTACACCATTCACCGCTGTCTTGGAACGGGGGAATGCGGCGTGCGGGCTGGGCGGAGGCCCGCCCCTTTTCGCGGATCAGCCCAGCAGGGTGGCAAAGGGCGTGAGCTTGTCGCGGATCTCCGCCCATTCGGCAGGGGACAGCTTGATCTTGCCAGCAAAGCGGTTGCTGATCAGCGACTCGCTTGCCGGACGCCGGCCGCCCTCGGCACCACCGAACTCCATGACCAGGTCGGTCATCCGCGACCAGCGGTCGACATCGGTCCAGCCCAACCCGTTCTCCATCGCCTCGGGCTGCAGGATGGTCGATTGCATGATGCCCTGCGACAGCCGCGCATTCTCGCGCCCACCTTGGGTCAGGCCAAGCTCCGGCACTTGGCGCACCAGCATGTCCAGCGCCCGTTCCGGTTCGCGCAGTTGGAAGGCGACCGCCTCCAGCAGGGCATCCACCACGCGCTCGCACAGTCCGGGCTGCGCCTGCAGGATCTCTGGCCGAGTGGTGATGACGTTGGCGTAGAACTGGAGTCCCACCGCCGAGAAGAGCATGAGCCGATGCGGGGCGTTCTGTGCCAACATCACGGGAATGGACGATGAACCGATGCCGGACCCGGCGTCCACCTGGCGATCAATGATGGTGCGCTCGAAGACGCGGTTGTCCACCTGCTGCATGGTGATGCGTGAGGCGTCCACGCCAGCCAGGCGGAAATAGGCCGGGATGAAGGGCGCATCCACACCGGCGGGCACGATGGCGAGGCGGCGCCCCTCCAGGTCCTTGGGGGTCCGGATGGCGGAATCCCGGCGAAGCAGGATGCCCATGGTCATGTCGTAGTTGACGGTGGCCAGGCCCACCAGGGGAAGTCCGCGTGCCGCGTTCAGGATGACCGAACTCGCCCCCACCAGCCCAAATTCGAACTGGTTCTGCGCGATGGCCTGCGCCGCCGCGTTGGAACCGAAGCCGCGGGTGATGCTGGCCTCGATCCCGCGGTTGCGGAACCCGCCCATCTCGCGCGCGACATAGGCATAGGCCGTGGCACCCTGCGCCAGCCATGGCAGGGTGAGGCGGATAGGTGTGATGGCCTGCGCGAGCACCGCGGGCGCGGCGAGGCTGCCGCCGAGCCCGGCCAGCACGCTCCGGCGGGATGGCGTGGCGAGGCGCGTCATTCCACCGGCTCCATGTCGGCCGCCTGGAGGATGTCGCCATCCTTGTACTCGCCCCAGGCCTGTCTCTTATACACATCT
>NZ_JBLZFZ010000171.1:0-1403 GCF_050753385.1 Pantanalinema rosaneae CENA516 | reverse complement strand
AGATGTGTATAAGAGACAGGATGGGGGGATGGGGAGCGATCGCGCAATTTGGGTAGCATGAGGCGTTGGCAGGAGACTAGGGCAACATCGAAGCGGCAGGGCAACTGTGCCAGTTGGGGGTGTTCAGCCAGGAAGCATTGGGCGGCTTTCCAGAGCTTGGCTTGTTTTTGCGGGGTGATAGCGAGTAACCCATTGGCATCCCAGTTGCCCGAACTACGGGTTTTGACTTCGACAAAGGCAATGGATAGTAGGCGATCGGACTCTGGCTCTCGTTGGGCAATCACGAGATCTAACTCGCCCCAGCGACAATGCCAGCGTTGGTACAAAACGACCCATCCTCGTCCTTGTAGCCATTGGGCGACCAATGCTTCTCCTAACATGCCTGGATCGGGGGTGGCAGTGGATTGAGGCTGAGAACGGGGCGATCGACCCATACAGACTGTGGCAGCCAATAACATCATGGCTAACATGCCCTTTCCCTGGATCGAACTAACATTGAACTAACGTAGAGGATTGGCTCTCTTATCCAGTTTGTTCATGTCAGAGATCACTCCCGACTAAAGAATGCCAGCCGCTTCATACAAGCGCCTCAAAATTGCCAGAATTTTAGTGCCATATTCTGCGTCGGCGGTCCAGCGTGATCCCAACATTTGGACTAATGGCGCAATGCCCCGAGCCACAAAATTAAACCGGGGATCAACCACTTCTTCCACTAGCGGTTGGCTATTGGCATAGGCTTTTAAGTGTTGAATATGTGCCCGTACTCCTAAACGTGCGCTGGGGAAAGAGGCTCCCCCCGGTTCGTTGCCAATGCCCCCCAGACCCCCGTAGTTATTTTGGCTAGGCTGAAGGGTTCCACCAAACCGTAGAAATGAGGTTTCTAAACACATTTGGGCAAAGGCAATATCGTAGTTAATTCCTTCCCGATCGCCCTCTTCACGATACAGTTTGGGAATATCTGCAAAGTTCCGTAATGCCGCTTCATTATTGGCTTTGAGAAACATGAGCATCTGCACATCGGAGGTTTTGCCATGTCCAGAAAGGCGATCAATCTGGTCAGGACAAATTTGCAGAATTGTGCGTAATACGACGGTGCGAGTGGAATTTTCCCAGCCGACGGCAATATTAAATTCCCGTAAATCGATCGCTTTGATATACACCACATTGCGATAGGAAACTTTGCGAATTTGGGGCTTTTGGGTGACATCAATTCCCAGGCGATCCACTAAATCGATCGGAATGAACGAATTGCCGTTAATGATGATGCCTCTTTCCCCATAATTTTGGGCATTCAAGTTAATGTTGCAGGTCGGGTAGCTGACGGTTGCAGTCGTAAAACTGGTGGCGACTGGACTGGGGGTGGTAACAGGAGTGGGGCTGGGGGCTGTCTCTTATACACATCT
>NZ_JBLZFZ010000170.1:0-1409 GCF_050753385.1 Pantanalinema rosaneae CENA516 | reverse complement strand
AGATGTGTATAAGAGACAGATATCCTGCAATCCGAACGGATCGACAGGTATATGCCTGCCGCCGCCGGCGACCGCGAACGCGCGTTCGAACTTTACCTCTGGAATTGCGCGCTCTGCGAAGCGTTCCTCCTTCCGCTGCATTTTGCGGAAATCTCCTGCCGCAACGCGATTCACCGGGCGCTCGTCGGCCGATGCGGACCAGAGTGGTTCGAAAGCCGGACGCTCGCGAATCTGCTCGACGACCGGCGCAGGGCGGAACTGGCCGATGCGGTCGGGAAGGAGCTTCGCCAGCATGGCGCGGCGATGACGGGGCATCACGTCGTGTCGGGACTCACTTTCGGCTTCTGGGAGCACCTGACCACGAAGCGTTTCGAGCGATTTCTCTGGGCCAAGGGCCTGTCTCCGGCCTTCCTCGACGCTCCCGCCGCGAAGAGGCGTGAAGACCTCCACGGACTCCTCGAAAGCTTGCGACGCTGGCGCAACCGAATCGCGCATCATCAAGCGATATTCGACAAAGGGCCGATGCGAAAACACCAGGACGCCGTCGAGCTCATCGGATGGTCATGCGACGACTCCGGCTCATGGGTCGCGTCCGTATCCCGGGTGCCGTTGACCATAAGCCTCCGACCGGGCAAGCGGGCTTCGCCCCGCCGCTGACGTCGAACCCTGTGGATAGCGTGGATATCGGGGAGCGTGCGCGAAAGACACGCGGGCGTCATCGTCGCGCCCGTCGCGTCAGCGAAATCTTCGTCCGGACGGGGGGAGCATCCGGGGCCTATCGACCGGGCGAGGAACGGAGGCGATCCGTGAGCGCGCAGTTCATCCATTGCAGCGACGGCGTCGATCTGGTGATCGACCGCACGCCCGCAGGTTCCGGCGCGTCGGCGATGCGCTCGCGGCGGCGCGGGCGCGGGCCCGGGAGATGATGGCCGCCCTGCCCGCTCACCATGACTGGAGCGGCTGGTGCGCCTATGTCTGCGACGAGGCGGGAGAAGTCGCGCGCGTCCCGTTCGAGGCGGCGATCGCCGAGGACGCCCTCAGAAAACGCATTCCTCGAAGGCCGGCGCGACCGAGCCTTTCCATCGTCCGTGATACAGGGCGAGAAGCTCCTGCGCGCGCGTCGTTCCTCGGGCTACGATCTCTTCGAGGGGATCGAGGAACCGTGCTTCGTCTCGTCCCCGAGCATCGCTGACGCCCCGCGCCGCGAGCCCGTGGCGGGCGATGCGCAGGGCGTCGCCGGCGATCTCGCGCACGCTGCGCCCGGCGATGCGGGCGTCGAGCCCCTGCGCGGGAACCGCGTCGCGCAGCGCCTGCCGCTGCTCGGCGCTCCAGCCCTTCACGAGATCCCAGGCGGCGTCGAGGGCCGTCTGGTCGTAGAGGAGCCCGGTCCCTGTCTCTTATACACATCT
>NZ_JBLZFZ010000169.1:0-1426 GCF_050753385.1 Pantanalinema rosaneae CENA516 | reverse complement strand
AGATGTGTATAAGAGACAGCGCATGGCCCTCAATTCGCTCCGCGACAGCACGCCATCGCCATTCGCGTCGGCGCGCCTGACACGATCGGGAATGAAACCCGAGAATTCCTGGCGTGAGATCCGGCCATCGCCATCCGTGTCCATGCGGGAGAGGAGCTGCGCCAGGTCGTCAGCCGACGCCATGGCCATGTCGCGGCGGTTGCCCGCCCGCTGCGCCGCGAGGCGTATCTCCTCCGCGTCCAGGAAACCGTCTCGGTTCACATCGAGCCGGTCGAACAGGTTGGCGCGCGCCACCTGTATTTCTGAAAACTGGATGGCGCCGTCTCCGTTCAGGTCGAGCTGACGATACATCTCGCGGCCGCTCGGCGTGCCGGAGGCGCAGGCGCCGGTGGCCAGCAGGAGCATGACAAGGGGAAGGGATTTCATGTTCATCTGTGCTCTCAGTGAGGGCGGCAGCACCCTCTTCCGGCACTTCCTACGCAGGGGAGCGCGCGGTCCTACGTGAGCGCGCCGCGTAGGAAGGGCGGCGCCTCTGCGTATTGGCAGCATCACGGTCCTGCCGGCGCTTGCCTGGCAAAGATGAGGATGTGGCGTCATGAAATTTCCGCTCAGAGCCTCGCTGCTCGCAATCGGACTGCTTGCGGTGGGGGGCGTGACCTCCGCGGAGGCGACCGAATGGCGGCGCGGCACCGCCCATGGGGTCAGTTCACCCGCAGCGTCGGTGGCAACGGCCTGGTCTATTCCGGCCAGACGACGCGCATCGGTCCCAATGGTGGCATCTACACCTCCAATTCAACCTGCGTGAACGGAATCGTGGACCGCTGCCGGCGGAGCTACTCCGCGACGGGGCCGGCCGGACGTTCCGTCTCCGGCCACCGGGCCTCGGCCCATGGCCCGTACGGGCGCCGGTCCGCCGGGATATTCACCGGGCCGCGCGGACACAGCGTGGTCGGCGTTCATCGTCACTGGAGATGATGGCGGCGTGACCGACGCGGGAGACGAACCGCGTGCGTCTGGGGAGGATGAAAGCCTGCTTCTGCGCATCGCGTCGGGCGAGCAGGCGGCGCTGGCGCGGCTCATCGACCGGGTGCGGGCGGAGCCAGGGCGTTGGAATTATGCCACGCCCGGCAATGGCACCCCCTCTCACCTCGCGGGCGTCATGCTCGCGCGCACCGCGGGCATTGAGCTGACGCACGTACCGTTCCGTGGCGGCGCGCCCTCGCTCCAGGCGGTGCTCTCGGGCGATGTGGAACTGCTCATCGGCACGCCGCCCGTGGCCCTGCCGCCGGTGCGCGGCGGCCAGTTGCGTGCCCTGTCGCTGACCACGCGCGAGGCCTCTCCCGTCATCGAGGGCATTCCCGGCACCGGCACGCAAGGGCTGCCGGGGCTGAACATCGGCGGCTGGTGGGGGCTCTGGGCCTGTCTC
>NZ_JBLZFZ010000168.1:0-1493 GCF_050753385.1 Pantanalinema rosaneae CENA516 | reverse complement strand
CCTAGTCGCCGTTCATCGGGCCTACAGCTTCCCCATGCCATCTTTCGCCGCGTCGATTCGTCGCCTTCGCCTCTGGCTCAAGGCGCGGATCAGGCGATAAGGTCGAAACGAGAGGCGCTTTCGCCAAGAGCGAAGGGCCGCGCGCGCCGGGGGGCTGCATGCAAACGCGGTTGATCGCGAGCGAGGGAGGTCCGCTTCTGCTGACCCGCGCCTGGAGCGGGCGTCGGGGCGCGCCGCGCGCGTTCGTGGGCCACAGCCCGCCGACGCATTCGGGCAACGTCGTCGATCTCCCGCCGGCCTCGCCGCGGCCGGCTTCGAGGTGCTCGCGGGCGACCTGCGCGGCCACGGCGCCTCGGTCGACGCCCGCCATCCGCGCGGCCATCTCGATCCGGCGCGGGGCTGGGACCAGCTCGTGGCGGACATGGCCCGTTCCTCGACGCCGCTTTCGCCGACAGCGCGTGGGAGGACCGGCTCGTCGTCGCGCCCAACATCTCCGCGCTCCTCGTCGTCGCCCTCCTCGCCCGCAAGCCCGACCTCGCCCGCGACATCGTGCTCGTCTCGCCCGTGCCGAACCAGCCGGCCCTGCCGGTGCTCGGGCGGGCGTTCATCCGCGCCCGGCTCCTGTTCCGCAGCCCCGACGAGCCGGACGAGCACATGCTCCACCATCTCTACAGCTTCCTCGGGGCGCATCTGAAGGAGCGCCGGCATCTGGCGGACGTGATCTCGGCGGACCGCGCGATCGTCGAGGCGCTGATCTCGGATCCGCTGGCCTGGCCGACGCCCTCGCTCGGCTATTGGTCGGCGATATTCGAGGGCATGGCGCGGGTCTGGCGCGAGCTGGAGAAGGCGCGGGTGCGCGAGGGCACGCGGGTCCTCATCCTCTATGGCGGCGAGGACGCGATGATGCGCGACGGCGGCTTCGCGCCCGCCATGAAGGCGCGGCTGAACGCTTCGGGGATCACGGACGTCACGGCCGCGCGGGTCGAGGGCGGCCGCTCGGGCCTCTTCCTCGAGGAGAAGCGGCTGGGGGTCGCCGGGCGAATCCTCGCCTGGCGCGGCGGCGGCGGGGTGCCGGACGCGGTCGAGGTTCCCGCGCGCGATCTCGCGAGCTTCTCGGAGGAGGTGCTCGCCGGCATGGGGCGGCTCGACGGCCCCGCGGGCGAGCGCCCGGGCGCGCTGCTGCCGGAAGAACTCGTCGAACTCTGCTACGGCGCCATCGACGACGAGGAGCGCTGGGTCGAGATGATGTACCGCGCCGCCCTCTCGATCGCCCGGGGCGACGGGCGCGACACGTCCGAGATCGAGACGCTGTTCGAGCGCGTGATGCCGCATTGGGACCGCTCGTTCCAGATCAACCGGCAGATCATGATCAACGCCACGCTCGGCGTGCTGTTGCAGCACGTGATCGACCGCCTCGAGATCGGCATCGCCCTCCTCGACGAATCCGGCCGGGTCGTCCACTACAACGCTGTCTCTTATACACATCTGACGCT
>NZ_JBLZFZ010000167.1:0-1557 GCF_050753385.1 Pantanalinema rosaneae CENA516 | reverse complement strand
CGAGCCCTAGTGCGTCCACCACCCTCTTCTCACATCCCCGCAAGGTTATCGAACAGCCGCGACGCTGGTGGGGTGGATAGATCGGGAATCACCAGCACCGCCGTTAGCAACAGACTTTTGCCGGGCCTGTTCAAGCGTGGGCTGGAGAGCCGTGCCGGCAACCCGCAGGTTATCGGATTACCGGCGCGGCATCGCGCACGGACCTTACCGTGCGACGCCGATGGCGACCTCGCTCACCCAGCCCTTGGTGCCGAGCTCGTCGGTTACTTCCCAGAAGCCGTTTTCCTTCTTCCCGGTGGGATAGAGCATGGCCCCGGCATCCAGAGGCTTCACCACGCTGGCACTGACCCCCGGACCGGCGAACATGCGGCCGGCGTTCTTCATGACCACCGCCTTCTCCGGCGCCGGCCCGCCCACCGCGTCCTGCATACCACCGAGGTCGGACACCAGCTTCCTGAAGGCATCGAGATACGCCAGCGCGATCACCTGGCCGATCTCGCTTTCGGCATAGCCCGAAGCGCCGCCCGCGCCGAGAATGCCGCCGGCGAATATGCCTCCGCCACCGCCGAACCCGACATCGGTCTTGGTTGCAGAGCCTTCGGTGACGAATTCCTCCGAAGACTTGTTGTTGACGACGTTCAGAACGACGTTGGCTGCTCGCTTCTTGACGTCGAGCCCGCCGAGAAGCGCGCCGCCAACCCCCGGCACGACCGCGCCGAGCAGTCCTCCGACCCTGAGTCCGCCCCTGTTGCGGTTGGCCGTCACGATATCGGGGATCAACGTGAACTCGGCTTCGACCATCTGGCCCTTGCCGATCGCGCCGCCACCGCGCAACTCGCCACCGGAGGCGAGTGCGCGCTCCTGTTGCATGGCCGCCATGCCCCGCTGCGAACGGTTGACCAGCCTGAAGCAGCCCGAATTCTGGGCATATACGCGCAGCAGTGCCTCGGGCGAGCCAAGTTGGAGATCGAGCCACCAGCGATTGTCTGGTTCCGACAGGGCCAGCGTGCCGATCGGCGCGCTGCAGGTCGGCAGCTCCGCCGTTTTCTGCGCACGGGCGGCTTCGACACCGCCCCTTCGCCCGGCATTGATCTGCGCGGAAAGCGGCACAGGCACCGCCACAGCCACAGCTGCCAGCAAGCCAAGCGTACGAAAAATGGTCCTGTTCATTCGATTTCCCCCTCGCTCATGGGGGACACAGCCAGCCTTGAGGGGTTGGCCGCTTTCCCCCTTATCGCACCCGGTCGCCATCTTAGCGCAGAGCAGCGATGCTGTGCAAAGGTCATTTGACCTGAGACAGACGGCTGAAGTCAGACAACGCTCTGGCTTCGTGAACTCCCGCCTGCACCAAGGCGTAGAATAGTTGCATTCACATCGTGATGTGATATCGCAAGATAATGGACACATCGACCATCACACGCGTGCGCGATCTCGTCACATCGGGCGCTATGACCCGCGCGGGCCTCGCGCGCGCCGCCGGGCTGCATGCTAACACCCTGCGCGCCTGCACCGAGGCGGGCTGGAACCCGCCTGCCGAGACGCTCGCCAAGATCGGCG
>NZ_JBLZFZ010000166.1:0-1566 GCF_050753385.1 Pantanalinema rosaneae CENA516 | reverse complement strand
GGGCTCGGAGATGTTTATAAGTGACAGTGGCTAAGTTGACCAAGCAAGGAAAAGTCGATGATCTACAACGTCCACACCGCCAAGAGCCAGCTCTCGAAGCTCATCGACGCCGCCCTCGCGGGCGAGGAGGTCGTAATCGCCAAGGGCGCGAAGCCCGTGGCGCGGCTCGTGGCGATCCCGCAAACCGGATTCCGTCTGGGTATCCTCGCCGGCAAGGTCGGCGCTACGCCGGACTTTCTGGAGCCGATGTCCGAACGAGACCTCGCGGCCTGGGAAGGCGGGGACGATCCGGCGTGACCGGGATTCTCCTCGACACGCACGCCTGGGTCTGGTCGATGATCGACGTCGCCCGTCTATCGGGCCCGGCGCGCACGGCCATCGAGACGTCGCCGATCGTCTACGTGAGCCCTGTCAGCTTCTTCGAAATCGGCCAGAAGGCCAGGCTCGGCAAGTGGCCGGAGATCGCGCCTTTCGGGCGCCGTCTGCCTGACCTGTTACATGAGCAGGGCGGCATCGTCGCGCCCTTCACGCCCGAGATCTGCATCGAAGCGTCCCTGATGGAATGGCAGCATCGAGACCCGTTCGACCGGCTCCTCGCCGCGACTGCGCGGACGCTCGACATCCCCCTCGTCTCGACGGACACCGCTTTCGCCGAGGTCCCGACGCTACGGCGCTTGTGGTGAGGCGCCTCAGAGGTAGTTGACGAGCGAAAGCCGCGCGAGGAGCGAGGTGGTCTGGTAGCTCGCCTGAAGCCGGTTCTGGAGCGCGAGCAGCTTCGCCGCGACCTCCTCCATCGGCGCCTCCTCGATCCCGCCGAGCTGGTCGCGCAGGATCGCCTCGGAGGCCTTGTGCCGCTCGACGGCGTTCGCCATGGCGGCCTGCGCCGTGCCGAGTTCGACGCCGACGTCGGCGATGGTCTGCTGGCCGGGCGCCGGCGTGAGGTTGCCGGCGACGCGGCTCAGCGCAGCCTCGTAGCGCGTGCGGTCGCCGTCGCTGAAATCGTCGGCGGCCAGCGTGGCGAGCTGCGAGAGGACCGCGTGAAGCCCTGCTCGTTGGCCTGCGCGCCGACGGAGACCGAGCGGCCCTCGTCGATGCGCACGCCGGCGGTCGAGCGGGCGAAGGCCGGATCCTGCGCATCCCCCGAATACCAGTTGGCGGGCGTGGCGAAGAAATCCTCCGAGGCCTGCGCCGCCGAGGCGGCGGCGAGCGCGCCGGTCGCCTTGGCGCCGACGGCCGCGCCCAGAGCCGCCGAGATGTTGGCGGCAGTCGCCGCCTCGTCCGCGCCGATCGTGAATTCGCCGGCGCCGGGCGTCGCGGAATTCGTCGCAGTCAGCGTGATCGTCTCCTCGCTCCCGTCGGGGAGAGCGAGCGTGACGCTGAAATTCGCGCCCGACGTCGGCATGGAGGCGACGGTGATGGTGGCGGAGCCGGCGCCCGGCGCGAAGGGCGCGATCGTGATCGCGCCGCCGGACGAGGCCGCCGACTGGAGCTGGAAGCCCTGGGCGCCCGTCTTCGTCAGCGTGACGCTCGCGCCGACCGCCGGGCCGGTCTCGAGGAAGCCCGTAT
>NZ_JBLZFZ010000165.1:0-1614 GCF_050753385.1 Pantanalinema rosaneae CENA516 | reverse complement strand
CCACTGGATGGCTCCGGAAACGGAGGGCTCGTGCGAGGTCAGCTCTGCCGCCACGAACATGAAAGGAGCCGGGATTGCTGAGTTCAGCATCCCGGCTCCTTCCCCGTGCTGTCGTGTGCGCCTTATGCGGCGGGATCTAACCGGTATATACGGCGAGCGTTCTCGAACAGGAAGGTAGCTTGTTCAGCGTCCGATAGCGACGAGACCAGCTGTCGGTAGATGTCCATGATCGCGTCGTACGACGACACGATCCGGTCGAGTGGCCAGTTCGAACCGACCAGAGAGCGCTCAGTACCGAAGGCTTCGAGGCACGTGGTCATCCACGGTTCGAAGTCGGCGTACACCCCGCGCTGGTCGGTCATGCCGACACCCGACACCTTGCAGATCACGTTCGGCGCCTTCGCCAGTTCACGAATGCCCGCCCGCCATGACGCGAAGTACTCGCTATCGCGTTTACGCGGAAAACCGATGTGTTCGAGCACAATCGTGAGCTCAGGGTGACGTTCGGCGAGGGCACGAGCGGCTGCCATGTTGGGCCAACCGCAGTCGAGATCGAAAACTAGTTGTCGCTTGGTCATCTCGACGAGCGAGGCCTCGAACGTCGCGTTCGTCTCACCCGATGCGAGGTAGGGCTCCGATGCGAAGTCACGTACACCCACGAAGTAGGGCGATTCTCCGTGTCCATCGAGTTGCCGCATGGCGTCGTCGGTGCCGAGGTCGGTGTGCGCCACGATGGTGAACGGTGCGGGAGAGGTCTTGCGCATGTCGGTCAACCACCGTGTCTCTTCGACAGGGTCTTCGGTGCCAATCGCTGCCTGCACGTGCACAAATGACTCGATGTTGGCGAAGCGCGCCTCCGCCCAGAGTGCGTTTGCATCGTAAAGAAGCGACTTCATCGCATCGATGTTGCCCAGGTCGGGGTGGACAAAATCTGGCTCGAGCCAGACGTACTTCAGTACGGGGTGCTGCAGATCGAAAAAGTGAACGTGTGTGTCCACGATGGGGTGAACCATGTGTCGCTCCTTTGCGGTGTCGGTATGGGAGGTGGGTGGTCAGTGGATGAGGAATCCGCCGTTGACGTCGACGACAGCGCCCGTGATGTAGCCAGCGTGAGACGAGCACAGAAACGCAGCAATGTCTGCAACGTCGTGAGCCTCGCCAAGACGGCCAACCGGAATGCGCCCTGCCATATCGGCGATTCCAGCGACCATGTCGGTGTTGATGAGTGCAGGCGCTAGCGAGTTCGCCGTGATGCCGAGGGGTGAGTATTCCGTTGCGATCGCCTTCGTCAGCGCCATGACGCCCGCCTTTGACGCTCCGTAAGCGGCGACGTGTCTGCTGCCGCCGGTGATGCCAGCACTCGACCCGAGTGTCAGCACGCGCCCGTAGCCCGCCTCGCGCATGTGCGGCAACACTTCGCGGGCACACAAGAACGCTCCAGTGAGATTTACTCCTATCGTGCGTTCGAAGCTCGCAAGGGTTGTCTCTTCGAACGGTTCGATCGGAAAGATTCCGGCATTGAGCACGAGGATCGTCGGTGGGCCGAGCTCTTTCGTCACCGCCGAGACCGCCGAGCGCACTGACTCTTCCGACGTCTGTCTCTTATACACATCT
>NZ_JBLZFZ010000164.1:0-1693 GCF_050753385.1 Pantanalinema rosaneae CENA516 | reverse complement strand
TCGGCGCCGAGCAGGCTGCCGGAAGTCCGGCGCACCGCGGCGGGTGCGGTCACCTGCAATGCGCCGGCGTCGACGATGGCGAGGGTGCGCTCGCCGACGAGAGCCACGGCGGTCTGCGCCTGGGCGGGGGCCGCGAGGGCGGCGCCGGCGAGAAGGGCTCCGGAAACTAGAACGCGCTTCATGTGATCGATCTCCTTGTCACGGGTGAGCCGAAACCGGCTCTTCTGGAAAAGCCCGGCCGGGCGGCGGGGCTTTCCGGGTTCACGGGGGACAGTTACGGAGGGCGCGGGAAAAAGTTTCGGGCGGGACGTTTTTTTGTCGTCCGCTTGCGGCGTGACATCGCGCGCGAGCGCCCTAACTGAGGTCTTGTCTTTCTGAACGCGGCGCGGAACCTCATGACCATCCATGTCGAGGCATTGCGGGAGACCGATCTCGCCGACATGCTCGCCGCCGTCGCGGATGGCGATCTCGACGCCTATCGCCTGCTCTACGACCGCACGAGCGCCAAGCTCTACGGCGTGGTGCGCGGAATCCTGCGCGACGAGGCGACGGCCGAGGAGGTCCTGCAGGAGGTCTACCTGCGCATCTGGCGCAACGCCGCCTCCTACTCGCCCGAGATCGCGCGCCCCATGACCTGGATGATCACGATCGCGCGCAACCGCGCCATCGACGTCGCCCGCCAGAAGCGGGAGACGACGCTCGCGCCGGACGAGGACGGCGGGGACTGGCTCGATTCGGTCGCCGATCCGCGCAACGACGCGGAGGCGGTGGTCGAGCGCGAATCGCTGCGCCGCTGCCTCGGCGTCCTCGACGAGACCCAGCGCGACTGCATCCTGGCCGCCTATTGCGGCGGCTATTCGCGCGAGGAGCTGGCCTCCCGCTTCGACAGACCCGTCAACACGATCAAGACCTGGCTCCAGCGGGGACTGACCTCCCTGCGCAACTGTCTGGGTTCGCCATGAGCGAAGACGCGACGCCCGACGATCTCGCGGCCAAGGCCGGCGAATACGTGCTCGGCACGCTCGACGCGGACGAGAAGCGCGCCTTCGAGGCGCGGCTCCTCGCCGACGCATCCCTGCGCCGGGAAGTCGCGCTGTGGCGCGAGCGCCGCAGGCGGCGCCCTTCGTCGAGATCGGCGACGGCGCCGCGGAGATCAGGCCTCCCGCGCGCGTCTGGGCGTAACGTCGAAGCGCCGCGTGACGCGCGGTTCGGGCGCCTCCCTGCGCGGCGCCGTCGCCGATCTCGACGAAGTGCGCCGCCTGCGGCGCTCGCGCGCCTTCTGGCGCATGTCGACGCTGGCGGCTGGCGCCCTCGCGGCGAGCCTGTTCGCCTTCGCCGTGATCGGGCCGCAATTCCTCGCGCCGCCTCCCGCCGGGGTCGAAACCGGCGAGCGCTTCGTCGCCGTCGTCGACCGGGGCGGCGAATTGCCGGCGCTCATCGTGCGGGTCGACACGCGCACGGGCCTCGTGCACGTGCGCGCGCTCGCCGCCGAAGCGCCGGCCGAGAGCAGCCTCGAGCTCTGGTACATCGCCGGCGACGACGCGCCGCGCTCGCTCGGCCTCGTGGAGGACGGTTCGCTGCCCGTGGCCGCGCCCGCCCTGTTCGAGCAGGCGGAAGGCGCGACGCTGGCCGTCAGCGTCGAGCCGCGCGGCGGCTCTACGACCGGCGCGCCGACGGGGCCGGTGATCTACAC
>NZ_JBLZFZ010000163.1:0-1734 GCF_050753385.1 Pantanalinema rosaneae CENA516 | reverse complement strand
GGGCTCGGAGATGTGTATAAGAGACAGTGCTCATCCTGCTCAACATCCCGATGATCGGGCTCTGGGTGCGGATGCTGAAGATCCCCTACGGCGTGCTCTATCCCGCCGTGATCTGCTTCATCTGCATCGGCGTCTACACGGTCCGCACGAGCGTCTTCGACGTGTTCGTCGTGCTCGGCTTCGGCCTCCTCGGCTACGTGCTGCGGCTCCTGCGCTTCGAGCTCGCGCCGATACTGATCGGCTTCATCCTCGGGCCGATGGTGGAGGAGAACTTCAAGCGCGCGATGCTCATCTTCCGGGGCGACTTCACGCGCATGCTCGAGCGGCCGATCAGCGGCACGCTGCTCGCCATGACGGCGCTGCTGCTTCTCTGGACGGCCTGGACCATCGTCCGCGATCGTCGTCGCGGCGCTTCCGGCGGCCTCGCCGCGCTGAAACGAATGGGAAAATCCGATGCGAATTGACCTTGGCGGGCGCGTCGCGCTCATCACCGGCGGCAGCACCGGCCTCGGGCGCGCCATGGCCGAGCGCTTCGCGGGCTCGGGGGCCGACGTCGCGATCCTCGCGCGCAGCCCCGATGCGCTCGCCTCCGCGCAGGCCGCGATCGAGGCGGCGGGCGGAGGGCGCGCCATGGCGGTCGCCTGCGACATCACCGACAAGGCCGCGCGCGACGCGGCGCTGGCGGAAGTCATGGCCCGGTTCGGGCGCGTCGACATCCTCGTGAACAACGCCGGCAGCTCGCAGCGCGGGCCGATCGAGAGCGTGACGCGCGCCGGCATGGTCGACGACATGGACCTGAAGATCTTCGCCGCCGCCGAGCTGATCCGCGACGTCGTTCCCGGCATGAAGGAGCGGCGCTGGGGGCGGATAATCAACGTCAGCGCCATCATCGGCAAGGCGCCGGACGCCGGCAGCATCCCCACCGCCCTCTCGCGCGCGGCGGGCATCGCGATGACGCGCGCGCTCTCGCGCGAATTCGCGCCCTGGAACATCCTCGTCAACGCCCTTTGCGTCGGCAAGATCAAGTCCGGCCAGTGGGAGCGCCGCTACGCCAAGTCCGGAGCCGGCATGACCTACGAGGAGTTCCTCGCGCGGTGGACAAGACGATCCCGCTCGGGCGCATGGGCGAGGCGGAGGAATTCGCCAACGTCGCCTGCTTCCTCGTCTCGGACGCCGCGTCGTACGTGACGGGCGCGGCGATCAACGTCGATGGCGGGCTCTGCCCCGTCGCATGAGGAGCGGCCCATGGCGAGCGAAGGGGCGCCTTCCGTCGCGGACGTGCCGGGGCGCGGCGCCACTCTCGGCCAGATGTTCCTCTGCTGGGCCTGGATCGGCGCGACGGGCTTCGGCGGCGTTCTGCCCATCGTCGTCTACGAGATCGTCACCAAGCGGCGCTGGGTGACGCAGGACGAGTTCACCGAGATGCTGGCGCTCTGCCAGGTCCTGCCCGGCCCCAACATCATCAATTTCGCCGTGGTGTTCGGCATGCGCGCCTCGGGCTGGCGCGGGCTCGTCGCTTGCCTCGGCGGCCTCCTCGCCGTGCCGATGATCGCGGTGATGACGCTCGCGACCGTCCATTCCGCCTTCTCCGAGATCGACGCGGTGCGCCATGCCGTCGCCGCCGTCGCCGCCGCCGCCGCGGGGCTCGTGCTCGCCGTCACTCTGAAGCTGTTGTGGCCGTTGCGCCGGCGGCCCTTCGCGATGGTCACGGTCATCGCGGGGATCGTCGCGATC
>NZ_JBLZFZ010000162.1:0-1731 GCF_050753385.1 Pantanalinema rosaneae CENA516 | reverse complement strand
AGATGTGTATAAGAGACAGGCGTTGGTGTTTGGGTCGGGCGATCGGGTTCGGAGGTGAGACCGCCACCCAAAAGGATGTCCTGAAACTATGCTTCCGCTAGAAGGTGACGTATAGGCCTTTGCCTTGGGCAACAGAACGTTCAAGGATCTCGAGAAATCTATTGATCGCCTCCGTCCGTTCTTCAGCTTGAAGGCCTCTAAGCTTCCGGCAGGCCTCTCTAGCAGCTTCTTCAGACAGAAAATACGAGCCCATTTTTCCTGGGTCAAAGAAAGCTCCGTCCGGCCCGATAGCGTGTCCCAAAACCGTTATGGAACCTCGACCGAACTCCTCGTCAAGAGCCGACTGAACTTGCTCCCAGCTAGAGCCGAGCCCAATATCGTCTCTAGGGTCGTAGAACTTGGTTAGGGCGAAGTCACCGAACTGGTGAGCATCTTCTTCTTCCATCAACCCCCGCCAGCTCTCATCCAATGGAGAGCCTTCATAGGGATCTCGCAAGATTCCGCTATTGGATTCTATGAACGAGATGAGCCCCGCCAAGTTACCAAACGCCAAAGCATCCACGAGGACAGGCTCAAGCTCGCTCTGAAAACTACCGTAGTCGAAAAGAAATGCCTTGTGTTCGAAGCTCATATCAACCTCTAGTTGTTGGGAGGCAAAAAATCCTCGGGCGCACACAAGTCAGTCCTCACTGGCTGCCCGGTACGCGGATCGTAACGCTGGATGCCGATTGTTTCGGGCAGACGCCCCTCCCTTTGGCGATATGCCTCGATGAAGCGGATAATTTCCTGTCTGTCCTTCGCTGGCGGCCTACCCAACGGCTTGTCGTCGACGATCAGCGAACGTTGATAACTCGCTGCATCAGGGTTCGCGGTTTGCAATGGCGTTCCCGGCTGAGGTTGTCCGGTCCGCAAGTCAACGCGCTTTGGAACAAGTATCGGCACGCCAGCCATATCTGCAATGGGCCCATTAACGACGTCAAACATTCCCGATTCCCGCCGCCACGCCGCCTCTCCAGCATGGACGTCCCTACCAATCCTAGTACTCGCAGTTTCACCGAACCTCGCGGAGCCTCCATCCTCCACGACTGTTAGCGGGCGTGCCTGTTGCACAACCCGATTCGTAGCCGCGCCTGAGCTCAGCAACGACGTGCGTGAAGCCAGTGGTGTCAAGGCATAGACAAATCCAGACGCCAAACGGCCCCGAGTCTCCCAAGCGCCTCCAATGTCGCCCGACGCCATCAGGCGACGCTGCTCATCCAAGCCTTCACCGAACGATGCAGATGCCTGGGCATAGCTACGACCAGGGGCGGCTACGACGCCTGCGGCTCCCCTGAGGACACTCATTACCTCATCGCCGGCTTCGGTGTTTCCTCCTAGAGACTTCGCAAGGCTGAGTCCGAGCTTCAGTGTGTCCCAAACACCTTCCGCACCGACTTTGGCGACACCCCTGCCAAGGCCAAAGGCAGCTTCCGAGGCGTCTCGCTCCGCCTGTGACCTGACCTTCAAGTGGTCGTGATACTGCTCGGGGCTCCAGCCGTTTGCCACAGCCGCGCCGAGCTCGCAGAAGTCATCACCAAGCTGCATGCCGCAGCGGCCGTCGGGGTCGACGTACAGCAGCGGATTGCCATTCGCATACAGGTACTTGTTCAGCGTGATCGGTCGGAGCGTGTCGCCTTCCCACGGATCCACGCGATTGAACCTGCCCAGCCCCGGCCGGTAGTACCGCTGCTG
>NZ_JBLZFZ010000161.1:0-1775 GCF_050753385.1 Pantanalinema rosaneae CENA516 | reverse complement strand
AGATGTGTATAAGAGACAGGAATCTTATCTTCAATCTATTAGGAAGACCGGGAGATATTGCATTACTTACATTATCCTTTGGAGAAGGGAGTCAAGAAGTATCGGATTGGAATGCATACAAGCATGTTTCAGTTTCCTTTTTTAACGGAACCAATAAGGTTGGGACAGAATATTTTTTGGACCGGGAGGAAATCAAAAAAAGCAGGGATGAAGAAGGCCGGTATATTTTACAGGTAATGTGTGATTGTCATGTAGATTTCAATGCTGTACGTGTCACTGTATATACAAGTAATGAAAAGGGGACGGTTGTCAGAATCCACCAAGCAGAGCTGGGTATAGGCTTACCGGATTTTGAGAATTCATCAGTAGCTATTTGCGAGGGAGAAAGAACTGTTTTGTCTGTTTTGCCCTCTTCAGGTACAAGTATCCGCTGGTATGATGCTGAGAAAGGAGGCAATCAGCTTCGCTTTGGGAATATTTACACTACTGAGGTATTTACAGTCCCAGGACTCTATACTTTTTGGGTAGCCCCCGTCAGGGAAAGTTGTGAATCCAGCTTAAGGTTTCCTGTGAAGGTGGAAGTGAGGCCAGCACCTGATGCCAATTTCGCTGATTTGGAATTATCTCCTATATATTGTGAAGGAGAGGATATCCTATTTGATCCTTTTTTGATTGAAGGTGCACCATTTGGTTTGGAGGGTTTAAGTTTTCACTGGTACACAGGACAAGATGGTAGAAATTTATTGATAGAAAGTAGTCCCTTCTTTTCGTTGGATGCTGAGAGCAGGCTTTTGCTGTCCAATGCTCCTGCCGGAAACTATGAGATTTATCTTGGATTAAAGAATGAAAACGAATGCAAAACCCTGCCCGGATCTCTTAGACGGTTCGAATTCAAAGTCACTGGCAGGCCTGAAGCAGTGGTTTTTGAAAATGAACTCATCAGATTCTGTGAAGACATAGAGCCTAGGTTGATTGATATAAAGCCTTCTGTTCCAACTTTTGGGCTTGCTTGGTATTTGGATCCGGATTCATTGGACTCCATCAGTTCCAATACTTTACTTGAGGACGGGGCTACATATTACGTTGCTGCTTTGAATGAAATTGCCTGTGAAAGTTCAATAAAGGTACCTATAAGTATCAGTTTGATTGATTGTTCGCCCATCATTGAGGTCATCAAAGTCCCTGAGACAGATAATGCCCTTGCAGGGGATTGGTTGTCATATTTCATTCAGGTAGAAAATAAAGGCGTCTACAGTGCCTACGGCTTGATCCTTACAGATACCTTGCCCAGTGGAACATATTACCTGCAGTCCAGCATAGCACCTTCCGAAAAGAAAGATGATATCTTGATATGGGAACTGGACAGCTTGGCTTCCGGACAATCCATCTCATGGGTGCTTACAGTGATGGTAGAACCCTTTGTACAGGCAGGGAGCAAGTTAAGAAACTTTATCTATGCTGATTTTCAAGGTAATATTGAGCAGCTGGTGTCCAATCTTGTGCCTGATGTCGGTGTTGGTATAAAAACCTTATCTGAAATAGAAATGACAAAAGCATTGGTTTCTGATTCTGTAGTCATGGGTAACCCTGTGGGCTATCGTTTTATCTTAAGAAATAAGGGGCCGAGCAATGCCTGGGCCATCGAAATCATTGACACCCTGGATTATCGCCTGGAGCCTTTAGAAAGTACTCTTTTGTTTGATTTTTTGGAATCAGAAAGGATAATCAAATGGAGTTTGGACAGTTTGGCGGCAGGAACAGAGCAGGTGATAGAC
>NZ_JBLZFZ010000160.1:0-1788 GCF_050753385.1 Pantanalinema rosaneae CENA516 | reverse complement strand
AGATGTGTATAAGAGACAGGTGCTTGTGAGTTTGGTACCAAAGCTTTGGCCGCACAACGTGCTGGTGCCATTGCTTGCGTAATTATCAACAACCAAGCCGGTATCATTAACCTGGCCGGTGGAGGTAATGGTTTAAACGTAACCATTCCTACAATACTCATCACTGCTGCCGATGGTGCCCGCTTGCGTCCGTTTATGGTCGATTCAAACAGCATCCTCATCGGTCAAAAGCGCGGTTTCTTCGCCGATGACTTCGGTTTCACAACCGGTAACCTTATTCGTCCGATCGACTGGTCGGTGCCCCATACTCAAGCAGAGCGCCCTGGCGACTATGTGTTGAAACTGGGTGGCAACGTGGTAAACTACGGCCAAAACGCACAAACCAATGTGAACCTCAACATCCGTGTTGATTTCACTAACTCAGCTGGTACTACCTCTACCATCTACAACCAAACCGGTACTTTGGCTTCTTTGCCCAAAGATTCTACCCGTTTGATCACTACTCCCGACCTTGACTTGAATGCTACTGGCAAAGGCCGCTATGCTATTCGTTATGAAGTAACCGCTGCCAATACCGACCAATTTGATGGCGATAATGTAAATACTCAAATTTTGGTGTTGTCAGACTCTATTTACTCAAAGTCGCGTGTCGACAGCGTGGGTAACCCATTGCTTTCGGGTGGTATCCGTCCATCTGATGCAACCGCTGGTCCATACGATTTCGGTATTTGGTTCTACGCCAAGCGTGGCCACCGTGTAAAAGTGAACAAAGTGAAGTTCGCCTTTGTAACCAACGCCGGCTTCCAGTTAATCAATGAAACAGTGGTAGGTAAGGTGCAGCAGTGAATCGACGTGAATACCAACAACGCCATCGATCCAGGCGAATTGCTCGAGATGGGTGAAGGTTTTTACACTTACAACGACAGCTTGGGTTCAAACTCGGTGCGTGAAGTAGCCATTACCGACATCAATACCAGCCAGCCAGGCGTGTTACTCGACAGCAATGGTGTATATCTCATTTCGGTAGCTTACACTGGTACCCAAACAGGCGTATTTACCTGTGTTGACCCACAACTCGATTACACTGCCTCTGTAAATCCTTACCAGCAGTTTATTTCACCAGTGTTTGTTGCTACTTGGAACCCCAATGGTTTCGGTCCTACCCGTGTACCTTCTATCTCTGCAGTAACTTCAATCGTTACCAATACTTCAAGTGTTGAAAACCGCGAGCGCAACGATATGAGCATCCGCGTATATCCTAACCCTGCCCGCAGCGACGTATATGTTCGTTTGAGCGCCGAAAGCATGATTGGCATGGTGAATTACGAAGTAATGGACATCACTGGTCGTGTAGTAATGAGCGGCGAGAAGATGATTGATGGCATGAGCGATCAAATCAACCTGTCTGTAGCTACTTTGCAACAAGGTGTTTACACCCTGGTTACCAAAACTGGCAAAGGCTTCAACAGCAGCCGTTTTGTGGTAACCAAATAAGGTTTAACAAACGCTAATCACTAAGGGGGCTTCGGCCCCCTTTTTTATTACCCTTGAGATTGGTTTCCTGCAGAAAGCGCAGATTTACGCAGATCCTTTTCTGCATCCGTCTGCGAAGTCTGCGGGAAACTTAAGCGCCGCAGGCGTATAGCCAGCCTTTGGCTGTCTTGTGTCCCGCAGAAAACGCAGATTTACGCAGATCCTTTTCTGCGTCCGTCTGCGAAGTCTGCGGGAAACCCTAGCGCCGAAGGCGCATAGCCAGCCTACGGCTGTCTGATGTCCCGCAGAAAGCGC
>NZ_JBLZFZ010000159.1:0-1854 GCF_050753385.1 Pantanalinema rosaneae CENA516 | reverse complement strand
AACGATACGTTCGGCGCAAGGGGACGGCGTCACCCTCACGAAGCGGCGCCGTTCCGCGCGGGAATTTGCATCCGGGCGCGAATGTGCTGCAATCTGCGACGAGTCGTTCCCGGCGGCGCGAAAAGCGGCCGTCGGGGAACTTGTCGCAGGTTCCCGCGTTCGCTTCATGCGGGCGGGGCCTCGATCCGGCGATAGCGGCTTTGCGCCGCCTGCGCGCCCGCCGCGCCCGCGCCGAGAAGAGGAGTCATGGAGCAAGGTCGAGCCGCGGGGGGCGCCCGCATCCATTACGTCCATCACCCCGTGATCGGCGCCGCCGATCGTCTGCCCGCGACGTTCGAGCGCGCGCGCGATCTCGGCTTCGACCGCGTGCTCCTCTCGCCGCTCGGCGCGCCGGGGCGGGCGGGAGACGTGTTCTTTCCCGCCGACCATGACAGGCCCATCCCGCGCTGGAGGCGGGGGACGATGTCGGCGCGCTGGTCTCGCGGCTCGTCGAGGCGGCCGGAAAGCGCGGGCTGTCTCTCATGCTCGACCTCGCGCCGCGCCGCTTCGCCCTCGAACATCCGCTCGTCGCGCAGGAGCCGGCGGCGTTCACCGTGCGGCCCGAGCCCGCCGACGGCCCGCTCGATCCGCGCGCGCAGGCGGGGCTTTCCGGAACGGCCTGGGCGCGCCTCGACGAGCGTTCGGCGGCGCGGCTATGGGCCTTCCTCGGGCCGCGCCTCGCCGATCTCACGGCGCGCGGCGTCGCGGGCTTCCGGCGCTTCGCCCCGTCGCGGCCGAGGCCGGTCTTTGGCGCCGGATCGTCGAGGAGGTCCGCGCGCTGCGCCCGGACGCGGTTTTCGTCGCCGATCTGACCGGCGTTCCCCGGGAGGACTTCGCGGCTCTCGCCGGCTGCGGCTTCGATTACGCGCTGTCCTCGCTGCCCTGGTGGGATTTCCGTGCGAGCTGGATGCTCGAGGAGCACGAGGCTCTCTCGGCCGTCGCGCCCGTCATGGCCATGCCGGAGGCGCCCTTCGGAACGCGGCTCGCGGAGCGCGTCGGCGACTCCCGGCTCGTCGCGCCCGCCGCCGTGAGGGCGATCGACGCCGCCGTCGCGCTCGGCTGCGGCGTGCTCGTCCCGCACGGCTTCGAGGCGGGGGAGCGGCGGCCTCTCGACGCGCGCCGCGCCGGCGCCGGGGACGTCCCGCCCGCGGATCCCGTCATCGCCGAGGCGCTCGCCCGCGCCAACGCCCGGATCGCGGCGCATCCGGTCCTGCGCGAGCCCGCGCGGCTGCGCGCGCTGACGTCGCCGCAGGCGCCCGTCTGCGCGGCGTTGCGCACGGCCCTCGATCCGCGCGCCGCGCGGGAGGCGACCCTTGCGCTGTTCAATCCCGATCTCGCGGAGCCCGCCGCCATCGATCTCGCCTCGCTGCGGCCCGCCATGGGCGGCGTGTTCGGCGATTTCGCGCCGTTCGACGCGCGCGAGGGCGAGGCGCTCGCCGGGCTCGTCATGCTCGCGCCGGGCGAGGCGAGGCTCGCCAGGGCGCGCCGCGCCGCGCCCGTCGTCGCGCCCGAGCCCGGCGGGGCGGCGGCCGCGCGCGCGGCGGCGCAGGCGCCGCGCATCGTCGTCGAAGCGCTCTCGCCCTGCATCGACGAGGGCCGCCACGCCGTGCGGCGCGTCGTCGGCGAGGCGCTCGACGTCACGGTCGACGCCTATTGCGACGGTCACGAGATGCTGGTGGTGGAGCTGTGCTGGCGGGCGGTCGACGAGAAGGAATGGCGGCGCGAGCGGATGCGGGCGCTGGAGCCCGATCGCTACGGCGCGACGATCCGCCCCGGGCGCATGGGCGCCCACGCCTTCTTCGCGCAGGCCTGGAT
>NZ_JBLZFZ010000158.1:0-1891 GCF_050753385.1 Pantanalinema rosaneae CENA516 | reverse complement strand
AGATGTGTATAAGAGACAGCTCGCCGTCTTCCTCTCGCCCGATGGCGCGGACCAGCGCGAAGCCGCCATTGTGCGCCGGCTCGACCGGCTCACCCGCGCGGTGAGGCGGCTGGAGCGCGACGTGAATGTCGGCAACGAGGCGCTCGCGCTCTTCGTGAAATTCTGGCTGACCACAGGCTCGAAGACGAGCTCCCCGATTCAGTTATTACCTCCGCACGTCGCAAACGAGTTTCTGCACGCCATTGGCATAGGTCTGAGTTTCCAAAACGGACAGCATTTGCTTGTCCTTGTCGCCATCGCTGAACAACCGTTTACCAGCGCCAAGGAGAACTGGGAAAATCAGTAGGTGATACCTATCAATTAAACCAGCATCCGCAAGATTCCGGTTCAGCGTTGCACTTCCATGAATGATGACTGGACCATCATGCGAGTCCTTAAGCGCCGCGACTTCCTCAAGCGAGCGCAGTATATTGATGTTGCCCCAATTGGACACCAGGCTGCTTGGATCCAAAGTAGACGATACGACATATTTAGGCAGACCGTTGTAATGCGCAAATTCATCGGTCATTGTGGGCCAAACAGCGCTGAACGCCTCGTAACTCAGCCTACCCATCATCATAGCGGTAGCTTCCGTTTGCTCCCGTGCTTTTAGCTCGTATGCATCAGCCACAAATTCAATGTCTTTGAAGGTCCAGCCGCTATTGCGGTAACCCTGTTCCCCGCCTGGCGCCTCCATGACGCCGTCGAGGGAAATGAATGCTGAGCTGATCAATTGACCCATGACTCTGTGTTCCTTCTTCTCTTGTTGGTTTAAGTGACGAGCAAAGCGCTTCAAAGACCATCCACAGGATGTTGCGATCGGAAACCGACACAAAGACGACTCCAGACATTGATTGTCCCAATGGCAACACTGATCCGGGTAATTTCTGCCTCAGTGAAATGGGATCGGAGCGGCTCGAAATCTGCGTCGGGGGCATGTGTCTGGGAGATGTCCGTTAGGGCCTCGGTGTAGCCAAGGATCGCCCGCTCACGCGCGTCAAAGACCGGGGAATCCCGCCAAACGCAGATGAGGTTGATCCATTGCTCGCTAAGTCCGTCGCGACGAGCCTCCTTGGTGTGCATATCAACGCAATAGGCACAGCCATTACGCTGCATGTCCAAGATGATCGCCCGCGACCCCGCCTCAGCTTCATCCGGCGTCGCCGCCCAACTCGTGGCTGACATCGTCAGCAGGGATGCGGCTGCGTGGCCGAGTATCTTCCCCATCATGCTCGTAAGTGTCCTTCAATCTGCTCAGAACGCTCTTAGCGCCGCCTTGGTTTATTGTTTTCGGTTTGCGCGCATCCGGTCATATGCGTTTGCCACGCGACGCAGGATCAAGCTGGCTTCGATATCTGCTTCAAGGTCTTCGCCAAGCTGACGTTCGACAACCAGATTCGAAAGGCCATGAACCATGGACCATGCGCCAAGCGCCGCATCTCTACACACGGAACCATTTTCGCCTGTCGCGTTGAGAAGGACCGCAAACGCCTCAGAAGCTGCCTGGGCAAGTTCCGGGAAAGCCTGTCTGTCAATGCCTCCGTTGAACATGAGACGAAACAAACCAGCGTTCGCCCTCGCAAAGCTCACATAAGCTGAGCCCAGCGCGACCAGCCGGTCGTCAGTCTCGATCGCACCTGCGGCCATAAGATCTGCCCTGAGTTGCGCAAAACCTGACGCAGCCAAGGCGGCGAGCAAGGCTTCCTTGTTCGCAAAGTAACGATAAGGCGCGTTATGCGATACGCCGGCGGCGCGGGCGACTTCACGCAGACTGAGCGCATGCAGGCCATCGCGCTTGATGAAAGCAAGCGCAGCTTTTAGAAGCTCTGTGCGCAGATCCCGCGGATGGCTG
>NZ_JBLZFZ010000157.1:0-1888 GCF_050753385.1 Pantanalinema rosaneae CENA516 | reverse complement strand
AGATGTGTATAAGAGACAGCTCCCCACCCCCCCAAGTCGGCATTCTGTTCTACCGCGCCCATTACCTGGCAGGCAACACCGCTCCCATCGATGCTCTGTGTCAAGCATTACGCGATCGCCAACTTGATCCCATCCCGGTCTTCGTCTCTTCCCTCCGTGATCCCGATGTGCAAGCCGAAGTTTTGCACTACTTCCAACCCAAAGACCAACCTGGCATTCAAGTTTTACTGAATACCACCAGCTTCGCGATCGCCACCCCATCTTCCCTATCTTCCCCTTCTCCCTCAACCTCCTTCTGGGATCGCCTGAATGTCCCCGTCCTCCAGGTCATTCTCAGTAGCGGGACTCAGGCACAGTGGCAGGAGCAGTTCCGGGGATTGTCGCCGCGTGATATGGCGATGAATGTGGCGTTACCGGAAGTGGATGGGCGAATTATTACCCGCGCCATTTCCTTTAAAGCCGTCCAAACTCGGCATCCTTTACTCGAAACCGATGTTGTGACTTACGAGCCAGTGCCTGATCGCGTGGCGTTTGTGGCGGATCTAGCGCTGAATTGGGTACGGTTACGGCAAACGGCGATCGGCGATCGGAAAGTGGCGTTGATTCTGGCGAACTATCCCACTCGGGACGGACGACTGGCAAATGGGGTGGGATTAGATACGCCTGCGAGTTGTGTGGAAATTCTCAAGGCGCTGCAACAGGCTGGTTATCGAGTCGAGCATCCCCCTCAAAGTAGTGAGGAGTTGATTCAGCGATTAACGACTGGTGTCACGAATGATCCGGAGGGGTGGGAGTTGCGTCCTGTGCCGCAATCACTTTCCTGGGAAGAGTATGAACGCTATTGGGCGACTTTGCCAGAGGCGGTTAGATCTGGGGTGGAGGGGAGATGGGGGGATGGGGTAAGTGAGGAGGATAAGGGAGATGGGGGAGTTAAGGAGGATAGGGGAGATCGGGAATTGCGGATTCCGGGGATGCAGTTGGGCAATGTGTTTGTGGGGATTCAACCAGCGCGAGGCTATGACCAGGATCCGGCGTTGAATTACCATGCACCGGATTTGGAGCCGACCCATGAATATTTGGCGTTTTATCACTGGTTACGATCGCAGTTTGGGGTGCAGGCGATCGTGCATGTGGGCAAACATGGGAATTTAGAATGGTTGCCGGGTAAAGGGATTGCGCTGTCGGAAGCGTGTTATCCCGAAGTGGCGTTAGGGGCATTGCCACACTTGTATCCGTTTATCGTTAATGATCCGGGAGAGGGAGCACAGGCAAAACGGCGGGCACAGGCGGTGATTTTGGATCACCTGACTCCACCGATGACCCGCGCTGAATTGTATGGCGCTTTACAGGAACTCGAAGGCTTGGTGGATGAATACTACGAAGCGCAAAGCCTTGATCCATCGCGGTTAAAACCGATTCGCGACAAGATTAGCCAATTGCTGCTGCGAGAGCATTTGCATCAAGATTTGGGCATTCCCACCGAGATCGGCAAGCTGAAAAATGAGCAAGCCGCGATCGCTAACTTTGAGTTATCAGTCTTAAATACGATCGATGGCTACCTCTGTGAACTGAAGGAAGCCCAAATTCGCGATGGTCTACATATTTTTGGTCAATGTCCCCAAGATCGCCAACTCCGCGACTTGATCATCGCCATTGCCCGTTTCCCTGGAGCCGGACGACTGGGATTAACCCGAGCGATCGCCCAAGACTGGCACTTAGATTTCGATCCCCTGACTGCCGATCCCATCCAACCCTTTGCCCATGAGCAACTCCCTACCTGCCGTAACCTGGGAGATGTGATTGCCGCGATCGAACACCACGCCACCTACCTGATCGACGATCTCCTCCCTCTCCCCCATCCTCCTGATCCTGTCTCTTATACACATCT
>NZ_JBLZFZ010000156.1:0-1967 GCF_050753385.1 Pantanalinema rosaneae CENA516 | reverse complement strand
CGCGCTGCCGCCACGGGCGTCCAGCGGCGGCCGCAGCAGGCGGATGGTTCTCACACGCTCTGAGCCCGTTCGACGGATTGCGACGGCCTGCGCACCGCGAGTGCGCAGGCTGCGCGGCGAGCGCCGTTCGGCGGAGATTGCGGGGCAGCGTGCTAGGGTCCGGCCCTTCTGGTTCCGATTTCGGAGAGGATGCGCATGCGTTTGCCCCGGCTTCTGCTTGTCCTGCTTCTGTCGTGTGCCGCACCCGCGTTCGCTGCGGACTTCACGGTGGAGTACCGCGTGAAGTTCCTCCCGGCGGAGGGCGTGGCCGAGGTCAGTCTCGACTACCGCCCCGGCGAAGGCCGCATCCGCGAGCTGGACTTCAGCATGGATCCGGATCGCTACGACGCGATCCGGGGCGATGGTCGCCTTGAGCGAAGCGAGGAGCGCCTGTCCTGGCGTCCGCCCTCCCGCGGCGGCAGCCTGCATTGGCGCTACCGCATCGACAAGCAGCGTCGCGATTCCGGCTACGACGCCCGCATCACCCGCGACTGGGTGATCGTGCGCGGCGACCATCTGGTGCCCAGCTTCCGCGGTCGCTTCAGCAGCGGCGCCCAGGGCGAGGCCACGCTGCGCTTCGACCTGCCGCGCGACTGGGGCGTGGACACGCCGTTCAAGCGCATGGGCGCGGAACCGGTGTTCGCGGTCGCGCATGACGATCGGCGCCTCGCGCGGCCGGTGGGCTGGATGATCGCCGGCGATCTCGGTATCCGCCGCGAGTTCATCGAGGGCATGGAGGTCGCGGTGGCGGCGCCCAAGGGCGAGCCGGTGCGGCGCAACGAGATGCTGGCCTTCATCAATCTGGTGGCGCCGGAGATGCAGATGGCCTTCGGCACCCTGCCGGAGAAGATCCTGATCGTGATGGCGGGCGAGGGCATGTGGCGCGGCGGCCTGTCAGGCCCACGCTCGCTCTACCTGCATTCAGATCGGCCGATCATCAGCGAGAACGGCAGCAGCACCCTTGTGCACGAACTGGTGCACGTGGTCACCCGCATCACCGGTGCCGAGGGCGACGACTGGATCACCGAGGGCATTGCCGAGTTCTACTCGATCGAGCTGCTGCGCCGCACCGGTCTGCTCTCCGAGGCCCGCGCCGAGCGCGCCTTCGACTGGATGCGCAACCACGGCCGCAACGTGCGCACGCTCAAGTCCAACCGCAGCCATGGGCCGCGCACCGCGCGCGCAGTGACCCTGTTCCGCGAGCTTGATGCCGAAATCCGCAGCCGCACCGACGAGGCTCACGACCTCGACGACGTGGTCCGCGAACTGATCCCGCTGCGCAGGATCAGCACCGGGCAGTTGCGTGAGGTGGTTGAGCGGCTGAGCGGGGCGTCGTCGAAGGTGTTGCAAACGAGTTTGCTGTGAGGGCGGAGGGTGATTTCGGGGCTGCTCGGCCGCGCTGATCAGCCTGGGACAACTTCGCCTTCCGACTCATCGCTGTCATTGGAGTCCGGGCAGGGCGATTGGCTGGAGACGCGGACCTGGATCGGGCGTGTTGCGCTCGCATCGTGACGCCCAAGATCAACGCTCACCCTACGCCAGGCGCCCTGGGGCGGGCGGATGACAAGGGTGCCTGAGCCCGGCATTCGACAGCC
This sequence comes from Pantanalinema rosaneae CENA516, assembly GCF_050753385.1. Classification (NCBI taxonomy): domain Bacteria; kingdom Bacillati; phylum Cyanobacteriota; class Cyanophyceae; order Leptolyngbyales; family Leptolyngbyaceae; genus Pantanalinema; species Pantanalinema rosaneae. Next base: position 333 of record NZ_JBLZFZ010000156.1, on the reverse strand, counting down.
GGGCCAGAGGCTTCTCTTGACCCCTGAAACGTACAGATCCAGCGTGAAGGCTCCATCATCCGCAGCGGTAGCTTCGTTCACCTCATGGGAGCCGGTGGAGTACCGATCGCCCTCCACGAAGAACGCGATCAGGGCGCCTGGCTCGGCAACCCCAATCAAGTTGAAGTGTTCAAAGCGACACTTCGAGGCGGCTGTCCCTGAAACCAGCAGCACTGGCAGCGCCAGCATGGCTCTCATTGTCGTTCTTCGCATCACAGGGTTCGACTCCGACCGTGCTTGGCGCTCTCACCGACCCCTTCCCAACCCCTGTCTCTTATACACATCTGACGCTGC
>NZ_JBLZFZ010000155.1:0-1978 GCF_050753385.1 Pantanalinema rosaneae CENA516 | reverse complement strand
TTGCGGCGCGCGCCGACCGCCACGGCGGCGCGCCGCGCCTCCTCGACCTTCTCGTCGGCGCGCGTGATCCCTTCGGCGATTTGGCGAAGCCTCACCACCAGGGCGTCGTCCTCGATGGTCGGCGTCGCGGCGGCCTCCTGCTGGAGCCTGCGCAGATCGTCGGCCGCGAGCGCCGCCGACAGCAGATCGAGCGCCTCGCGCATCATCGGATCGCCGCCGCCCGTCGCCGCCGCCCGGTCCTCGGCGTCCAGCCGTGCGAGGCCCGTCTCCGCCTCCGCGATCGAGGCCTCGACCGCGTCGAGAGCGGCCTCGGCCTCCGCCAGCGCCGTTTCGAGGGCGCCGACCCCGCGCGCCTCAAGCGCCGCGCGCTCGATCGCGGCGAGCGCGGCCGCCTCCGCATCGATCTCCTCCGCGAGACGGTCCGCGTGCCCCCGAAGCCGCAGCGGGATCTCGGTCAGCATGTGGTAGTTCGCCCGCGCTTCCTCGTAGCCGATGAGCCGCGCGACGCGCCCGTCGAAGAAGCGGACGATCGGCGAGGCCCGGTAGCGGGGCGTCCCGAAACCGCGCTCCCACAGATACGTGAAGAGGGGGTCGGCCTCGTAGGGCGCGGCCTTCTGCGCCTTCTCGGCCTCCGTGCGCGTCGCCTTCTCGCCGGCGGCGCGTGCGACCTCCTTGGCGTGGGTGAGCTTACGGCGCTGGACGAGCCAGGGCTCGTCGCTCTCGAGGTCGGCCTGGACGTTCTCGCGCAGGTCGTCGATCCGCGCCGCCGCCTGCTCCACCGCCTCCTGCGCCGAGCGGCGTTCGTCCTGCCCGCGCGCGAGGGCGAGCGTGAAGGCGCGGCGGCTTTCGGCCGCCCGCTGGAGCGCCGTCTTGCGGCGCTCGAGGATTTCGAGCGCCGCGCGCTCCGCGGAATCGAGCTCGCGCGTCGTCTGCTCGCGCGTGAGCGCGTCGAGCCGCACGCGCGCGAGCCCGCGCAGGGCGTCGGCCTGCGCGGCGCGCAGCCGCGCGGCCTCCTCGGTCGCCGCGTTCAGCGCCGCGACGAGGCGGTCTTCGTCGCGGCGCACGCCGTTGAGAGCGGTCTCGAGGAGGAGAGGGCGTCGCGTCCGGAAATCATCGCGTCACCATTGGGTGATCATGCCTCCCATGACGGGAATCGCGTAGACGGGATCGAGCGCGCCGCGCGGCTTCTCGCCGACGACGTCCCGCTGGATGATCCCGTCGTCGGACTTGTCGCGGCGCACTTCCTCGAAAACCGCTTCCGGCACCCGCAGGCCGAAGATCCTGACGGTCTCGGTTCGTCCGGTCTCCTCGTTGCGGATCGGCAGCGGCAAAGCCTCGCCGGACGGGCCGACGGCTTCGACGATGAGGTAATAGTTGCGCGCGCGGGTGTTGGCGTCGGGCACGCGGAAGACGCCGGAGGCTTCGTCGGGGCGCGAGACGACGCGCAGCTCGTAGGTCTCGACGAGCCGCGCCCTGAGCGCGTCGACGGCGCCGATCCCGGCGCGTGCGGCGGCGGCGTCTCCCCGGCCGAGGGCGGCCTCGGCGTCCGCGCGCAGGCCCTCGATCGCCGCGCGCGCCTCCGTCACCTTGGCCTCCGCCAGCGCCGCCTCGACCGCGCGGGCGAGGTCGCGCGGAAGCGTCTCCGTCAGGGCGATCTGCGCCGCCGCCGCCTCGCGCTCCGCCGCGCCGCGCTGATAGGCGCTCCAGCCGATAGCGAGGCCGATGGCGACGAGAAGCGCCGCGAGCCCTACGCCGAGCGTCCTGCGTCGGATCCAGACCGTCGCGAGGAAGCGGCCGAGGCCCGAGCCTCTGCGCTCGTAGGCGAAGCGCTGCTCCTTCAGGGCCTTGATGCCCTCGCGCAGGATGCGGTCGTCGACGGCGAGTCCCTGGCCCTCGTAGATCTCGCGCAACCGGCGCATCATCGCCGCGTCGCGGTCGGCCTCGCCGAGTTCGCGCGCGACGACGCTCTCCTGATGGC
>NZ_JBLZFZ010000154.1:0-1956 GCF_050753385.1 Pantanalinema rosaneae CENA516 | reverse complement strand
AGATGTGTATAAGAGACAGGTCATAGCCCACATCACGCACGAGAGACAACGCGGCCTCCAAGATTGCCGCGCGCACTTTCGGGTTCTGGCGCGGCCCGGTCGCGCTACGCATTCGCACCTCGTTCGCTTACGCGGCGTCTCATCTAGACCTTGACACCTCCTCAGGCAAGCCACAGTATTATATGAGACGAGACGTATCGTCTCGCAAGTCTGAGACTTGATGTAACCTTCGCACTGGATCATGATCGGCAGCAGGAGTTCGCGCAGTCAAACCGCTCCGGTCCATCCCCCCGAAGTGTATGCGCTGCCCATTCGGGACAAGGTCCCTTTCCACATGTGTGGAGCCTGTCCCACGGGCAAGGCGCGCTTGTCGAGCCCGAAAAGGTCACAGGTCGTCGATGCGTTACCCGACAGCTAATTGCTGAGCACAGGCGCTGTCGAGTGCCAGAGCCGAAGGAGCTACACGGCGTGAGCATCAGGGCGGCGGATTAAAACCTGGGTTACCTAAGCTCTGCGGGAGAGAGGAAGGATCGTTCGAATGTCTGAACTAACGCCTAGTGAACCATATATCCTCGTCAACACATTTTGGCCCGTGGGAGGAGGAATCGATGCACTGATCGCTTTCCAGCTTGCCGAAATGCGGGAAATGGGCACGGAGGCTGCGGCCTTTGGCTGGCTGGGTAATGAGGTCTATCGGTCTCACGATGGGACACGCCTCATCGTCGTCACCCGTTTCCGGTCTGCTGAGGCCCACGAGCGATGGGCGGAGACGGAGCGAACGCAGCAGCACTTTCAAGAACTGACGTCGTTGGTCACAAAAGTATTGTCTGTCCCGGTAGCATTCGTGGCCGGGCACGGCGATAGCCCATTAGGATGTGGTGCGAACCGTACTCGGCCAGGAGTTCCTTGAGAGTGCGGGGATATCGCGCGGCGCGACAGGCGATGGGCATCGGATGGCGGAAGCCGCCGGCGCCGGGCTGACGGATTTGGGCGGCATGATCGCCCTGCATATCGCTGCGGTACCGTCGGACTCCCCACCGCCGCCGGGCAGCCCGCAGGGGCCCTTCCGTTCGCGGTGAGCATCAAGCGACGCACGACGGTGGTGCGCATTTTCCCCAACGACGCGGCCTGAAGCTCAGAGCAGATGAATGGGAGCTTTCTCATCAAATGGGCCTGAACCTGACTGACCGCAATCGGCCACAAAGGCGCCTTACGAACAGAGGCGGATGTCGACCCGCCCTTTCACTGGCGCAGGGTCGGATCAAGAAGCCGCTTGCCGGTATCGCGCACATTGATGCGCATGATCAGCGTCACCCGCCGATCGCATGCCGCGTCAACGACTACCTGACGAAGAACGCCCTCAGACAAAAAGACAAAAGAACAAAAGTCGCGCAGGCGACGCGGTGCGGAGTACCGCTGTCGGAGGTCCGCGGCGTCGCGGCGCGTGAGCATCAAGAAACCACAGCAGCATGGCGCCGGGACCTCCCGACGCCATGGCATGCTGACGTCGTGGCGCCATGGCGCCACGACGCCCGGTGTCACGGCGGCGGGAGGTCGTCGCCGTCTTCCGCCCGATTCCCCTGCCTGGTGAGGTAGGCGGCGTACCAGGGCGCGGCCTCGCAGATTCCCCTGCGGCCGTTCTCGGCCAGGAGGGCGTCGACCGCAGCCGCGATCAGGGCGTTCACCTTGACGCCCTGCGTCTCGGCGATGATCCGGAGGTCGGCGCGGATCTCCCGCGGCAGCCTCACGGTCGTCCGCCACAGGCGCGGGTCGGACGCCTGCGCCTCCCCTGCTTGCTGACGCGCTCCCGCGATCGCGGAGAGCAGATCGGTCTCCGGCGCCGCATCCCGCAGCTCCCGGCTGATCAGGTCCATGTCGCGGGTCTTCATCTCGTGATCTCCTGCACATGCCTCAGGATCAGCGCGCAGGCCTCGCGGATCTCGTCCGCGGCGGGAC
>NZ_JBLZFZ010000153.1:0-2069 GCF_050753385.1 Pantanalinema rosaneae CENA516 | reverse complement strand
AGATGTGTATAAGAGACAGATATGAAGGCATGGCGCGCCAGTTCTACGATCTCGTAGGTCATGCTGACACGGTCTCTCAATTCCTGATTTCACGATCTGTCTTGCCAATTCCGAAGGAACGCTATGAAATCGCGATGCATGTTCGGCTAGGTGACTTTGCTGCGGCAAAGGCGGGTGTGTCGCGCCAGAACACGCGCATCCCGTTGGGCTGGTATAGGGATGCTGTCGCTCTGGCGCAGGAGCGCCTAGGCAGGAAGGCGCTGCGCGGCGTTCTGTTTACCGACGAAGAGCCTGAGCGCGTGATTGCCGAACTGAAGCTGGAGGGTTTTGTGCCAGAGCCGCCGGGTAACGCGCTTACCTCTATGCTGGCTCTGGGAAGGGCCGATGTGCTTATCGGCTCACGTTCCACCTTTTCGCTTTGGGGACGCTATTTCGGGAGAGGTGCTGCGATCTGGCCCGAAGGCTTCGACCTTGCGCATTACGCGCCGCTTGACGAAGAGCGAGACGTCTTTGTCTAGCCGACTAATGTCACTCAGGGTGCTTGCCTCCAGAACCACCAATCTCCTCGTGGACCAGTCATCGCGCAATGCTCTGTTGTCGCTGGCGCAGGCGCTGTTGACCATCCTGACCTACTTCTTGGTTATGAGACAGGTGGTGCTGTCACTCGGTATCGGAGCGCTGGGCTTGTGGTCATTAACTATGAGCCTTGTCGCTTTCGTGCGGTTGATGGACCTCGGTCTTGCGAATATCCCGGCACGAATGGTTGCTGCGGAGAGTGGCGACGCATTGAGGCAAGCGCAGTTTGTCGATAGTACTGCAGTTGCAGGATTGAGTATGTTCGCATTGCTTGGTTTTGCATCGTATTACGCGTTGAGACCCATTTTACTTGGGTCGATCGATCCAGTTAAGCACGTTGAGGCGCTCTGGCTGTTGCTCGGTATCATCGCAGTTCTCCCATTAAACTGCCTTGCACTTGTCCATTTGGGGGCACTAGATGGAGTGGGTCGTGCGGACATTCGTGCCTTAGTGGCTATTGTGGGTTTACTCATCTATGCTGGGTTAGCTTTGCTTCTCGTCAGCCACTTTGGCGTACTAGCGCTTATATTTGCGCAATCCGTGCAGCATGCCCTAACCTTTCTCGTCGCAAGATTATTGCTCTGCAGACGGATCACGCCACTCGGGGTTTTTCCCCATCACTTCAGCTTTAGTGTGCTTCGTCAGGCAACTTCCTTCGCGGTTCGCATACAGCTTTCGACGCTTCCTATGGCGTTGTTTGATCCATTTTGTCGATTGCTCATTGGGCGCACACTCGGATTGAACTTGCTTGGTATCTACGAACTAGCATCAAAGTACGCCGCCACCACGCGCACTCTCGTTCAAGCCTATGCTAATCCCATCCTGCCCGAATTCGCCCGCCTTCTTGCACAAGATCGTAAAGCGGCCCGTATCCAGTATGCTGCTGGTCAAGCGAATATTTCCTCCCTTGGTCTATTGATTTCCATGGCGCAGATCCTGGCACTCCCGCTGGTCAGCTACATGCTATTGGATGGGCTTGACCCAGCCTTCATCGTTGTCTCTACGATCTTGAGCTTCGCCTGGGGGGTGACCTGTATTGGCCTAGTTCCACAGTTATATGCGCGAGCCGCAGGCCGATTACGGTACGCGATGGTTGGTCAGTGGCTGCTCTTGTTTTTGGGCGCCATATTTGTGCCATTGGCGGAACTTTTGGGCGACAGCCTATGGGTTCTAGTATCGCCTGCGTTTGCCATTATAATTGGACACGCTGTAGCTTTTTTCGGGGAAGTTCGCTACTTGAATTTAAATCACTTCGGCAATAGCGAGGGATATAGAGTTCCCGCGATCCTTTTTTTATTAGCTCTAGTGTCATCGGCAGTGAGTATTTTCTGGATAAGCCAGCTTAATTTATAAAGGCGACCTGCGTCGTGTCAATGTTGCTGTGGTGCCTGAAATCTGGACCATTCGCTGCTAGAGTTTTCCGCTGTAGACATCATTGGCTGGGCGAGGAGTTTTGGCGTGAAGGCATCGAAGTTCACGGACGCGCATAAGGC
>NZ_JBLZFZ010000152.1:0-2044 GCF_050753385.1 Pantanalinema rosaneae CENA516 | reverse complement strand
AGATGTGTATAAGAGACAGGACCAGATCAGCGCCAACAGGGCGACGGGCAGGATCAGCCCGCGCAGGCGGTCGCGCAACCCGGCGCGCTCGACCGGCCCGACAGGGGGCGATGGCTGGATCGCGCGCAATTGCGTCGTGGTGGTGATGGCTGTCCGGGCCGCATCAGCGGGGCGTGGCGAGGTCGTCACCCGTGTCCTCCTGTCGGTCGCAAGGTCTTGTGCTTCGGTGGGGCGCAGCTTGATCCGCCGGCCGGTGCTGGCCCGGTCGGCGTCGATCCTCTGCGGCGTTCTCGCGGCACATACGCCCATGCGCGCGCTTTCATCCCGGCCCTTTGCGAAAATTGCGGCCGGGCCGGTCTGCCGGGTCACGACCGCGTGAGGCGCGGACGAGTTCGCCCGCCCGCGCGTAATCGGGATGCAACGCACAGGAGGACAGCATGACCCACACGATGACTGCCGAGTTCGGCGCGACTGACCGCAAGCATGATCGCTGGAGCCTGGACCGGATCGCCCTGATCTGGGGCCGGCTGCGCCACCGGGACACCGCCGCCTATGAGGCATGGCTGCGCGAGCGCGACAGCACGCTGATCATCGCGGCGCTGCTGCGCCTTCAGGACCGCCAGCTCAAGCGGATCGGCATGACGCGCGCCACGCTGGCGCTGGACGTGCAGATGCTGATGCTGAATGTCGAGCACATGCAGAGGCTGGGCCGCGAGGCGCTGGAACTGGTGGGCGGCACCGATCTGGACGAGGTCGAGCCTGTCGGCCATGAGGCGACCGCGCGCAATCGCATCGCTGCCGAATAGGAAACCCGCGCCATCGCCGGCCCGACCAAGCAAACCCGGACCCTTTGGTCCGGGTTTTGCCTTTCCGGGATCAGCGTCCAGCGCGGATGACGCGGGCGACCTCGTCCAGTTGCAGGATGGCGCGCTTGAGGTAGAAGCCCTGAATTTGCAGGTGATTGGCGATCAGGCTGTTCACGCCTCGACCGTTCAGCACGACCGCCGGGCGCTGCTCGGCCGCGTGGCGCAGGCTTTCCAGCGACTGGAACCAGACCTTGCCCAGTCCCTGCGACTGGATCACCCGGTCGAAGTCGCGCCCCAGTTCGCGCAGCAGCAGATAGCTGGCATAGGCCATGCCCTTGTTGGCATAGAAGATGTCGTCGGACTGCGTGTTGATGACGAAATGCCCGGCGGCGATATGGGCGTCGATCAGCGCCGCCCGCGCGCCCAGTTCGTCGGCCATCTGCTCGACCGTCAGCGCCAGAGCGTCGGCACGCGTCTCGAAGATGGCGGTGTTGCCGGCGATGCGCAGGTTGTAATTGCGCAGGGCGCGCGCGGCGGCCTCGTATTGCACCTCGGCCGGCTGGACCGGCAGCAGCGACTGGTTGAAGTCGAACAACCAGACATCGGTCGGAAATTGCAGCAGGCCGCTGGCGCGCTTGAGATCCTCGTCGATGGCCGAAGAGCCGCGCAACCGTCCGACCTGAATCTCGAGTTGCAGGGTGAAGCGGCCGATCGCGCGCATCATCCCGCGCTGGAAATTGGCCATGTTGTCATGCATCGCGGTCGGAAAGAATGGCGGGTCGTTCGGCGCCCAACGGTTGGTCTGCACCTCGCGCAGGATCAGTGCCTCGGCCATGTTCACCGCATGGCTGCCCCCCGCGACGGGCGAGGGGGGCATGAAGTCCACATCCGCATCGACCGTGCTGAGAAGACTGCCGATCACCCCGTAGAACAGCACCCCGACCAGCAGAAGCGCCAGCGCCAGACGGCGAAGCGCGACGCGCGGTCCCGACGCAAGGAACCGCCGCAGCAATCCCTGCCGGGGCGGCCGGGCCGTCGCGCTGTCGATGCTGCGGGCCTTGTCCATGGGCTCCTCCTGCTGTCCGGGGCGGCTTGCCGCGATGCGGTCGCCTCTGCTCACATACGCATGGAGGGGATGAATCATCCGCGCCCGTCCCGCCGCCGGATGCCGAAAAAAATGCGTCAGGCGGGGATGAAAGGGGCTGGCGGGGCGTATGTGCTGTCTCTTATACACATCT
>NZ_JBLZFZ010000151.1:0-2179 GCF_050753385.1 Pantanalinema rosaneae CENA516 | reverse complement strand
AGATGTGTATAAGAGACAGGTCGACGATCGTCTGGTAGCTCGCGACGGGCTTCTGGTCATGCGTGCGCCCGGAGAAGAGGTGGCGCCCGCCGATCTCGGCGTTGAGGAGGTCGATCGCCATGGCGAGGTCGCCCTGCGCCTTGATCTGTTCGAGCGGCCGCCCGCCGCCGACCACGCCCGAGGACGGCGCCAGCGCGCCGGCCCGGGTCTCGGAGGCGATGCGCGACAGGCTTTCGACGTTCTGCACCATGACCCGCATGCGCAGGTCCGCGTCCTTGACGTTGGCCTGGAAGGCGCCGAGCGTCGAGAGGCGGGCGCGCAGGTCGAGCGCGGCGCCGCGCTGGACGCCGAGGCCGGCGAAGGTGTCCGAGCGCCGGCCCGTCGTGAGCTGGCGCTCCAGATCGACGCCCTGCCGGCGCAGCTGCACGAACATGTCGGCGGTGCGGCGGGTGTCTACGGCTCCGGGGGCGAAGGGGGCGATCGTCATCGGTCAGTCCCTCAAATCCGCATCAGCATGTCCATCATGTCCCGCACGGCGGTCATGACGCGGGCGTTCGCCCCGTAGGCTGTCTGCAATTGCAGGAGCTGGGCCATCTCCTGGTCGATATTGACGGCCGAGGTCTCGGCGAAGCGCGATTCCACGGTGGCGAGCGCGATGCGCTGCCCCTCGTCGAGGCGTTGCGCCGCCTGCGCGGCCGCGCCCTGCATCTCGACGATGCGGCGGCCGAAATCCGCGACCGAACCCGTGAACGGCGCGGACACCCCGCCGATTCCCGCCTGCGGCGCGAAGACCTGGCGGCCGGAAGTCAGCGCGTTCAGGCGCCGCGAGCGGCCGGGTCGGGTCGCCCTGCGGCGTCGTCCCGTCCATGCGCACGAGCAGCGAGCGGTCCGCGACGACCGCCGGGTTCACCGCGAGCCTCTGCGCGAAGCCCGTCAGCTGCCCGCCGACGCCGGTGAACGGCGCGTTGGCCGCCGCGCGATCGACGAAGAGCGGGAACGGCGCCGCGCCCGAGCCCGTCCCGGTGACGGTGTAGCTCGCGCCGAGCACCGCGCTCTGCGCCGGAAGGCCGTTGATGCGCCACTCGCCGCCGCCGGGATCGGTGACCGTGACGCCCGCGAAGCCCGCGCCCGTGATCGCCGCTTCGAGATCGGCGCGCGTGGCGGGCTGCGCGACCGAGAAGCGCTGGAACTGGCCGCCGATGACGAGATCGACGGTGACGGGCTGGTTCGTGAAATTCGCGTCGAACGTGATCGTGTTCGTCGCGTTGTCGATCGTTCCCGGCGCGTCCGAGAAAGCGCGCGAGAGGCCGGCGGCGAGCTCGTCGAGCTGGCGCTGGGCTTGCGGCAGGATAGCGTCGCGCATCTCCAACGCTGCGGCGATCTCGCCCGAACGGAAGGCGCCGCCCGCCACGAGATCGAAGCTCGCCCCCGCGACCGAGACGGCGCGGATCACGCCGACGGTGGAATTGGTCTGGTCATAGGCCATGCCGGCGTCGAGGGCCGGGCGGCGGTCGAAGGTGAGGCGCGTCGCGTTGACGCCGTCGAAGAGCGTCGCGCCGGTGCCCGTGCGGATCGTGACGGAGCCGTTCTGGCCGGCCTCCACATCGATGTCCATGAGCGCGGACAATTCGCCGATCATGCGGTCGCGCTCGTCCTCCAGCGCGGCCGAGCCGCCCGGAAGCTCTCGGCGGTGATCTTGCGGTTCGTCTCGGCGATGCCGGAGAGGAGTTCGTTCGCCCGCGTCACGGCGGCGTCGATGCGCCCTTCCGCCTGCGTGCGCAGTTGCTGGACGCCCTGCGCGGCCGAGCCGATGCGGGCCGCGAGCGTCTGGGCGGCGTCGAGCACCGCCGCGCGGGCCGCGAAGTCGGCGGGATCGTTCGCGAGCATCGAGAGCGATTCGTTGAACGCGTTCATCGCCCCGTCGAGCGAGGAGGAGGCCCCCGGCGCGCCGAAGAGCCGGTCGAGCGCGGTCGCGAACTCGGCGCGCGTCTTGGTGTAGGCGGCGCCCGAAGTCTCGTTGCGCAATTGCTTCTGGACGAGCGTGTCGAGAATGCGCTGCACGGCGCCGGCCTTGACGCCGGCGCTGCTCGCGCCGTTGAGCGTCTGGACGGGCGAGAGGGTCTTGCGCGTGTAGCCGATCGAATCGGCGTTGGCGACATTCTGCGAGACGAGATTGATC
>NZ_JBLZFZ010000150.1:0-2250 GCF_050753385.1 Pantanalinema rosaneae CENA516 | reverse complement strand
AATCCCGATCGCGGCGTGGAGGAGATCCAGTTCGCCGACGGCACGATCTGGGAGGCGGGCGACATCGCAGCCGCGATCGGTCTCGGCACGGACGCGGACGACGTCATCGACGGGACCGGTCTCGCCGACGAGATCGAGGGCGGCCGCGGCGACGACCTGCTGCGCGGAGGGGATAACGGCGACCTTTACTTCTACGCCCGCGGCGACGGGAACGACGTCATCCACGACGTGATGACGAATCCGCTCCTGAACGCGCCCGACGCGCTGGTGTTCCTCGCAGGGATCGCGCCGGGAGACGTCGTCTTCAGCCGGTCCGGCGACAGCGACGACCTTCTGATCACGTTCTCCTGGGGCGGCGACTCCATTCTCATCAAGGATCAGTTCGCGTATTCCTCGCTCGGCTATGGCAAGTACGCCCTCAACAGCCGCATCGAGGCCTTCTTCTTCCTCGACGGCCCGAGCCTGAACTGGCAGGACGTGCAGCGTCTCGTGATCGCGGGCCAGACCACGGAGGGCGACGACGTCATCCACGGGTTCGGCACGGACGACCACTTCCACGAGAGCCCGGGCGACGACTGGTACAGCGGCAAGGACGGCGGCGACACGTATCGGTTCGGCTACGGATCGGGCTCGGACACCATCGTCGACGGCTCGCGCTTTCCCGAGACTTTCATCTCGGGGCTCGTGGGCGGTTCGTGGGGCGCCGACGACGTCGTGCTGTTCGGCGAGGGAATCACGCTCCAGGACGTTACCTTCAAGCGTCTGGGCGCGGCGCCCGACCTTCTGATCACCCTGGCCGGCAGCGACGACACGCTGACGATCAAGGGTCAGTTCCATGGGATCAAGCTCGACTTGTTCGGGCTCCTCGGCATGGCCTGGTTCGACCGCATCGAGCAGTTCCGCTTCCGCGACGGCACGAGCCTCGACTGGGAGGACGTGCTGCGCATCGTCACGACGGGAACCGACGGCGACGACGTCATCTACGGCGCGTATTATCCCGACCACATCGACGGAGGCGCGGGCGACGATTATCTGTCGGGCGGCGACGGAGGCGACACCTACGTCTTCGGACGGGGCTACGGCCACGACGTCATCGACGACAGGCAGACGAACCTGCTCACGCAGGATCCGGACAGGGTCCTGTTCGGCCCCGATATTTCGGTCGAGGACGTGACCTTCCGGCGCGACGGCGCGACGAAGGACCTTCTGGTCACCATCGCCGGGACCGACGACCTGCTGCGCATCAAGGACCAGTACGAGGTCTTCGAGACGGGCCCCTTCGGCGCCCAGGCCTTCAACCAGATCGAACTGTTCGAATGGGAGGACGGGACCGTCCTGCACTGGTCCACGCTGCGGCAGCGGATCATCGACGCCGCGCGCACCGACGGCGACGACCTGATCATGGGCACGCATTTCGACGACGTCCTCGACGGGGGACCGGGCGACGACATTCTCAGAGGCGGCGACGGGAACGACACCTACGTCTTCGGCTTCGGCTACGGCCACGACCGGATCATCGACGGTCGCACGAGCATCCTGTCCGGCGGACGCGACATCGTGCGGTTCCACGAGAACGTGACGCCCGCCGACGTCTCGTTCTCCCGCCCGCTCGACAGCCTCGATCTCGTGATCACCCTGAACGACGGCTCGACCCTCACGATCGAGAAGAACTTCGAGGTCGTCTTCGGAATCGGGCAGTATGAGTTCAACCGCATCGAGGAATTCCGTTTCGACGGTTTCCCGACGGCGACGCTGACGATCGGCGACGTTCAGGATATCCTCCTGACCGGCACGCCGGGCGACGACGTCCTCCAGGGCTTCGCGCTCGGCGACATCCTCGACGGCGGAGCCGGCGACGACCTGCTCATAGGCGGCGACGGGGACGACACCTACGTCTTCGGCCGCGGCTATGGCCGGGACGTGATCAGGGATCACGAGACGAACATTCTCGCCAGCAAGAAGGGCGATCTCGTCAGGTTCGGGGCCGACATCGCGCCGGAGGACATCGAGGTCCTGCGATTGGAGAACGATCACGATTCGTTGATGCTGCGTATCCGCGGGACCGAAGACACGCTGACGCTCTATGGGCAGAATATTTATTCGACCATCAACTATCGTCCTTACGAGATCGAGCGTTTTCATTTCGAAGACGGGACGGAATGGACGTCCCGGGACATCTGGCGGCAATATTTCATCGACGCCAGGTCCGATGACGGCGTGGTCGTTCGCGGCTTCTGGACGAACGACGTG
>NZ_JBLZFZ010000149.1:0-2299 GCF_050753385.1 Pantanalinema rosaneae CENA516 | reverse complement strand
GTCGAGAAGCCTTGAGTCGCTATGACGAGGCGCTGGGGCTTTATCGCGACGTGGGGGCTCGGCTGGGCGAAGCCAACACCTTAAGCGGACAGGGAAACGTCTGTCGAGCGCTGAAGCAACTTGATCAGGCGATTGCCTATCATCAACAGGCACTTAAGGTTCATCAAACGATTGGTGCTCGTGCTAGTGAAGCATTTACATTATGGGCATTAGGTAAAGACTATGATGCTTCAGAGCAGTACCTGGTTGCCATTGAGTTTTATCGTCAAAGTTTAGAGGTGTATCAGCAAATTGGCGATCGTTACAGTCAAGCTGTACTGTGGCGTGCGATCGGAGACGACAGAGTCCAACTTGACAAAATCCCTGAAGCTCGGATTGCTTATGAAGCGGCAAGCAGATTCTACTTAGAGATTGGCATGGAAGAGAATGCTCAAGATTGTCAAAAAGCATTAAAAGAACTGGATGCAGGCTAATTAGCCAACCTAAAACAATCACGACAGCACGATCACCCTACGGCATTTCATGCTCTCAATCATTAACGCTTCAGGATTGATAGAAATGTTTAAACAAACCTCGATCGCCAACGGCTATGATCAGGCATCGGCGATCGACTGTTATTTAGATAGAAGGGCGAACGATGGGACTCGAACCCACGAATGGAGGAACCACAATCCTCTGCCTTAACCACTTGGCTACGCTCGCCATCGGTTTATTAATGTAGCACACTCCTTGCCAAATGATCTAGCCTCTCGAAAATATCCGGTTAGAGTACAATCGCGAGTGGAGATCTTTGCACGCCTCCTGTAGGAACCCTGGGATGACTTGGAATTCAGATACGTCTTGGCACCATGCCCCGCGATCGGCGATCAACTACAAAAACGTGATCTTGACCGGGGGGATGGCATTGTTAGGTCTGGCAGGCATCATGGTTGCCACCAACCCCACCGACACACAGTATGAGCGGTTTGCGACCCAAGAATTATCGACCTATCTGGAAGAAAATATTTGTGGTGGCACCCCCTTACCCTTTGGCTTAGGCAGTCAATGTGCCTTCCTGCTGCGGTCTAACCAACCCCAAATTCAGCGAGTCATTGCTAAAAGCACCTACCAACAAAACTTTCTGTTTTTCAGCCTCTATACAACCACTCTATCCCTGGATGAGGCACTACCGATGTATCACATCGAAACCGTAGGCGTGTTACAAAATTTTCATACCTTCAAGATTCAAGAGAAATCTAAAGGGTAAGCCATTCTGTCTCTGTTCTGCATAACCTACCTTCAGGTTGGCTGCCTGCCCCCATGATTTCCTCTTGAGATAGAGGATTTATGCGATTGACCTGAACTACTGTCATGATCAAGTATTGCCATTGGCACAACACGCTGTAGCGCCGATCGCAGTCCTATTTGTCATGCACTAGAGTCAAGCCTATGCGTTGGGAATTTGGTCGTCGCAGTACAAATGTCGAAGATCGGCGGGGACGGGGGGTGTCGGGGCCGGTCGTGGGTGGTGGAATTGGGGCGGTAATTCTATCGCTGATTGTGGCGTTTCTCGGTGGCGATCCGAGTGTAATCTGGGATCAAAGCGATGCCCCAGTCGATCGTGCCCCCACCAGTTCAACCGGAACACCGCGATCGGCAGAACAGGATCAACTTGCCGACTTTGTTTCAGTCGTCCTGGCGGATACGGAGGACACCTGGAATGATATCTTCCGCCAATCCGGCAGCAACTATGTAGAACCCAAACTGGTGTTGTTCTCGGGCACCGTCGAGTCTGCCTGTGGCTATGCCCGATCGGCAATGGGGCCGTTCTATTGTCCGCGTGACCAGAGTGTTTATATTGATCTGGATTTTTATCAGGATTTGAAATATCGCTATCAAGCCCCCGGTGATTTTGCCCAAGCCTATGTGATTGCCCATGAGGTTGGACACCATGTGCAGAATCTTCTGGGCATCTCCGATCAGGTGCAATCGTTACAACGGCGGGTCGATCGCACCCAGGCAAATCAACTCTCAGTTCGGTTGGAATTGCAAGCCGATTGTTTTGCTGGAGTGTGGGCACATCACGCCCAGCGATCGCGGCAAATTTTGGAACAGGGGGACATTGAGGAAGCCTTAAATGCTGCCAGTAGCATCGGCGACGATCGGTTGCAGCAACGCTCTAAAGGCTATGTCGTGCCAGAGTCGTTTACCCATGGCAGTGCCGCCCAACGTGCCCAATGGTTTAAACAAGGCATTCAAACGGGCGATCCCGAACAATGCAATACCTTTGCGGCAAATAATCCTTAGTTCCGGATAGCCT
>NZ_JBLZFZ010000148.1:0-2495 GCF_050753385.1 Pantanalinema rosaneae CENA516 | reverse complement strand
ACCGCCTGAAGGTGCTGCGCGTCGAGCGCATCGAGCGCATCCCCGAACTCGTCCGCCGCGCCTTCGCGGTCGCGACGACCGGCCGGCCGGGGCCCGTCGTGCTGATCGTCCCCGAGGATATCTGCCACGACCAGCACCCGTTCGACGCCGCCGAATTCGACGCCGATCCGCGCTATCAGGCCGCCCCCGCGATCCGCGCCCGGCCCGACGCCGACGACCTCGCCCGCGCCGCCGCGCTGCTCGCGAAGGCGGAGCGCCCGCTGATCCTCGCCGGCGGCGGCGTGCACATCTCGCAAGCGGCGGAAGCGTTGCAGGCTTTCGCGGAAGCCGCGCGCATCCCCGTCGCGCACACGCTCAGCGGCAAGGGCGCCATCGCCTGCTCCTCGCCGCTCTCGGCGGGGCTGTTCGGGCGCTACGACCGCATCGCCAACGGCATGATCGCGGAGAGCGACTGCCTGCTCGTGATCGGCTGCAAGCTCGGCGAGATCGCGACGAAGCGCTACACCGTGCCCGAGCCCGGCAAGACGCTCATCCATCTCGACATCGTGGCCGAGGAGATGGGCCGCACCTACCGCCCGACCGTGCCGCTCTGGGGCGACGTGCGCTCGGGCGTCGCGGACCTCGCGGCGGCGCTGAAGGCGCACGGGCCGGCTCCGGCCGCGCGCGAGGCGTGGTGCGCGCAAGTCCCCGAACGTATGGCGGCCTGGCGCGAGACGGCGCGCGAGCGGCTCGAGAGCGAGGAGGTTCCCGTCTCGATGGGCCGCCTCATGGGCGAACTGAACAAGATCCTGGCCGACGACGCCATCCTCATCGCCGATGGCGGCTTCGCCGCGCATTGGGGCGGATTGCTCTACGATTCGAAGCGCGCGGGGCGCGGCTTCACCCCCGACCGCGGCTTCGCCTCGATCGGCTACGGGGTGCCCGGCGCCATCGGTGCCTGCCTCGCCGCGCCCGACCGGGACGTCGTGGCGATCACCGGCGACGGCGGATTCAACATGACGCTCGGCGAGATCGAGACGGCGCGGCGCATGGGGCTTTCGCCGACGATCATCGTCGTCAACAACGCCGCTTCCGGCTACGTCAAGGCGTTGCAGCACCTGATGTACGGGGAGGGCTCCTACCAGTCGAGCGACCTCGCGGAGACGAATTTCGCGCATGGCGCGGAGGCTCTGGGCTGCCGGGGCATCCGCGTCGAGGAGCCGGGGGCGCTCGCCGACGCGATCCGCGCGGCGCTCGCCGAGAAGGGCCGCCCGACGATCCTCGACGTCGTCGTGACCCGCGATCCGGCCAAGATGCTGCCCGCCGCCGACAGCCGCGCCGTCAAGATCAAGAAGGGCGACCGTGTCGCCTGACCGCGCGCCAGTCCTCGCCGACAGCGTCACGCGGCTCGGCCCCGAGATCGTCGGAGCCGTGCTCGTGACGGGCTCCCACGGCGGCGTCTACGCCGCCTGGCTCGCGCGCAAGTCGGGCGCGCGCGCGGCGATCTTCAACGACGCCGGCGTCGGCCTCGACGGGGCGGGAATCGGCGGGCTCGCCTGGCTCGACGCGCACGCCATGGCGGCGGCCGCGATCGCCGCCGACAGCGCCGACATCGGCGACGCGCAGGCCATGCTGGCGCGCGGCCGGATTTCGCACGCCAACGCCCGCGCAACCGCGCTCGGGCTCGCGCCCGGCATGAATTGCGCGCAGGCCGCGCGCCTTCTGGAGGGAGCGGCCGCGCCGGAAGGGGCGGTCGCCCCGGTCGCGGAATCCCGCCGGGTTCTGGAGGTAGAGGGCGCCGCGCGGCGCAGCGTGCTCATCGATTCCGCCTCGCTCGTCGCGCCCGAGGATTCCGGCCAGATCGTCGTCACGGGCTCGCACGGCGCGCTGTTCGGGGGCGATCCGATGAACGCGCTCAAATACGACGCCGCGCTCGCCCTGTTCAACGACGCCGGAGGCGGCGTGGGCGTCACGCGCCTTCCCGCGCTTCAGGGGCGGGGGATCGCCGCGGCGACGGTCGCGGCGATGAGCGCGCGCATCGGCGACGCCGCCTCGACTTTCGAGGACGGCGTCATCTCCGCCGCCAACGAGGCGGCCGCGGCGTTCGGCGCGCGGCCCGGCATGCGCGCCCGCGACTTCGTCGAAGCCTTCGCCCGCTCGCGCGGATAATCGGGCGGATATCAGTGTTGCGGAAATACAACGCCATCCGCGCTCGCGGATTCGTCATCCGCCGCCGCTCCAAAAAGGTCACGATTGGCGGGCGAAGGTCGGGGCAGTTCAATTTTCGCCAGAAGGATAAAATGTCCCGTTCCGCTCCCGCCATCCTCACCCGCCGCGTCTTTCTCGCGGGTCTGCCGCTCACGCTGACAGCCTGCGTCTCCGCCGGCCGCGCGCCCGAGCCCGTCGCCGCGACGCCGTTCGTCGATCCCTTCTACGCCTCGATGTACGGCGCGCTGCCCGACGAGCGCTTCCCCGTTCCGGCCATCGACGTGTCGCAGGTCGATCCGATGTATCTG
>NZ_JBLZFZ010000147.1:0-2630 GCF_050753385.1 Pantanalinema rosaneae CENA516 | reverse complement strand
TTGCCACACTGCCCCAAACAGGAGCTTTGCACCACGGCGATCGCTGGACTGGTGGAGGCCTGAAATGCTGCCAGCACCGAGGCGGCTCCCAATTTGAGACAGGAGCGATGTTGACAAACTAAAACGGTGTGAGTCACCACTAACGTACCACTTGCCCCATGTAACTGCCCCACAGGCGAGCGGCTTGGGCACTACTTCCCCCCGTGGGCACCACCTGATCATTCCCTAACCAAATGCCAGTCACTAAGCCGCGATCGGGCACGTAACCAACAAACCACAGATCGGCATTGTCGTTGGTGGTACCCGTTTTTCCGGCTTCTCCCAAGCCGATCGCGGCATCACGTCCTGTACCACTCCGCACCACCCCTTGCAAAAGCGTCGTCATCGTATCGGCAACTTCAGCACTCAAGACCGATCGATTCATTTCCGGGTCTTGATCGGCGGAGTAAATGACTCGACAGGTGCGAATGTCTTTGGGATTCTGGCAGTCACTACTATCAAGAATCCGGCGAATTGTTCGAGGTGGATTAAACACACCTTGATTCGCCAGTACCCCGAAGGCACCTGTCATTTCTAAAACCGTCACGCTACTCTGACCGAGTACCAGTCCAGGCACCGCCTCTAACTGGGACTTAATCCCCAGCCGATGCGCCATATTTGCCACCTGATTTAAACCCGCCTGTTGGGCAATCCGGAGGGCAACCACATTCTCGGATAGCGCCATGCCAGTGTACATATCCAGGCTACCTGCCCCTGCCCGACAGCCATCAAAATACTGCCCCTGCCAGTTCAACCCACCGCAGGAAAAGCCTGTGCCGGGAGAGGTTCCTTGCTCCAGTGCCGCCGCAAAAGCAAACACTTTAAAGGTAGAACCGGGTTGCCGTTCTGCCTGGGTAGCGCGGTTAAATTGACTGGTTTTATAATCCACACCGCCCACTAAAGCCCGAACTTCCCCTGTTTTGGCATCTAAGGTAACGATCGCCCCTTGGGAATAGCCCAGATTTGCCCCGGCACCGGCAATTTCATTCCGCAGGGCAGTTTCGGCTTGCGCTTGCATCTGGAGATCTAGACCCGTTTCCACAATAAAATTGCCTTCCGCCGCCAGATCCCGTCCCAATAAGGCTTCCAGATCGGCAAACACCTGATCGTAGTAATAGGGAGCTAACGTCCCTTGCAGTTCTTCCCGCGCTTTCGGGTTGACATCGATCCGCGATCGACGGGCGGCTTGTTCCTCCTCCGCCGAAATCATCCCCAGACTCAACATGCGACTGAGGACACCATCTCGCTGCTGAATTGCTCTCTGGTAATTGCGAACCGGATTATACAGATTCGGGGCTGGCAACATCCCCACCAGCGTTGCCGCTTCCGAGAGGGTTAAGTCCTTCGCCGATTTATTCAGATAAAACTGGGCAGCATCCTCAAATCCATAGGCACCATTGCCCATAAACACCCGATTCAGGTAGGTCAGCAGCAGAAAATCCTTGTTATGAAAGGTTTCCAGCTTCATGGCAGCAACCATTTCGCGCAGTTTGCGAGCAGGAGTGTCCTCAGTGCCGACATAATCCCGCAAAATACTACGAGCCAGTTGCTGAGTCAGGGTGCTGGCTCCCTCGCGAATTTCGCCCCCCCGCACATTTGCCACTAATGCCCGCATCACCCCGATCGGATCAACGCCAAAATGCCAGTAGAAGCGAGAATCTTCCGAGGCAATCACCGCATTTGGCAAATAGGGGGAATATTCGGACAACTGCTTCATTTCGGCATGGGTGCGGGTCGTCATGGCGGTCAGGGGCGTTTCCCCATCTCGGGCATAGACCATCACCGGACCCTGAACAGACAAGGGCAGAGGCGTAACTGAAAACTTTTGCCACTCCACCAACGTCGCGATCGTCGCTAATGCCGCTAGACCACTAAACCCATAAATGGCATAGCGATAGACTTTGATATACCAGGGGGGCGGATCATAAAACTTGATCCGCACCGCATCCGCTAATTCCGACGGCCCCAGGGTATAGATATCATTGTGCCGCAATACCATCGAGCGAATCCGCCGCTTGCCCCGAAAGATACCATTGGTCGAATTTTCGTCTCGCAGCACAAACGGCGATCGCAGCACATAGGCGAGTATTCCTGGTGGCTGCTTCTTGCGATTGAGGGAAAGATGGCGCTGACTCACCACCGGATTGCGAATCACAATGTCGCACTCTTTAGAACTCCGTCCCAACACATAGCGATCGCCCAGCAAGGGATATTTTTCGGCATGGTCAGCTTCCGCATCCTGCACCCATAGCTCCGGGACTCTCGCATTCGGATTCAGCTTGAGTTTGGAGAAATAAACCCGCGTTTGATGCTGAACCGTTTGAACCGTCTGAGTAACTTTTCCTAAAAACGTTTGAGGTGGCTGAGTCGGTGGAGTCATGGGTTATCAACCAACAGGGCATAGAGAAGACAGAATCAAGACCGATCCTGAACATTCCAGTCGGCTTCTGCCCTATTCTAGACAACCCGCACGAACTCAGCAGTAATCAGTGGTCACTTAATCCTCATCTTCCCATCTCCCTCATCTTCCTCATCCTCCCATCTCCCTCATCTTCCTCATCCTCCCATCTCCCTCATCTTCCTCATCCTCC
>NZ_JBLZFZ010000146.1:0-2727 GCF_050753385.1 Pantanalinema rosaneae CENA516 | reverse complement strand
GAGCAGGGCGGTGGCGAGCGTCGTCGCGAGATAGGCGAAGGAATAGACGCCCGCCGCCTCGATGCCCACGAGCGCGTTGATCAGCCAGACGTCGATCCAGGCGAGGACGAAGGCCGCCATGGACGTCGCGGGCAGCGTCCAGCTATGGCCGAATATCGCCCGCGCGCGCCGGCCGGCCGAAGCCCAGTCGAGGGCGAGCGGCGTGCGCGCCCAGGCGTTGACGCCGGACAGGACATAGCCGGCTATCGTTCCCGCCGCGAGGAGGGTCCAGGCGTCGAGGGCGAAGTCCGCCGCCCCCGCGAGCGCGATCGCCGCGAGCCCGCTGAGCTGGCCCGTCCGCTGGAGGACCGGCGCGAGGTTGAAGCTCTCGAAGCGCGTCCGCGCCTGCAGCGCCATGATGCCGATCTCGGTGGTCGACTGGGCGAGCGCGATGGCGATCACGCTCGCCGCGACCATCCCCCATCCGATCCCGAGCCAGCCGGCGATGAGGCGCGCGGCGACGAGGGCCACGGCGACGAACAGGACGGACAGCGCCAGATGCAGCGCGAGCCGGGCGGCGAGGCTTCCGCCGAGCGCGCCGCGTTCGTGCAGCTCCTCGCGCGCCTGCCGCAGGAAGCCCTGGTTCGGCCAGAGCAGCAGGGCGGCCGCGAGGACCTGCGCGGCGGAGAAGACCACGTTGAAGCGCCCGAATTCCGCCGGCTCCACCACGAGCGGCACGCTGGCGACGAAGCAGACGCCGAGAACCAGCGCCCCCGCGCGCCACAGCAACGTCGAGCGTAGCGTGCGCGCGACGTCGTAGTTCATTGTCGCCGCTCGTAGAGGACGAGGATCTCGCCGCGCACGGGAACGCGCGGCAGGAATCCGGCGAGCGCCTTCAGCGCGCCGCGGGCGCCGCCCGCGCCCCCGGCCGGCGCCGGTTCCCGGGACGGCGCGGCTTCGTCGGCGCCCGACATGCCGCATTGCGGGCAGATCGCGTAGTCGAGGCGGCCGAACACCTGCTTGCGGAACGGCGCCGCGAGCGCCTTGAGCAGGTTCTCCTCGCGCGGAAGGAGGATGCGCTCGCGGACGGCGAAGCCCGGCATCAGCGCGTCGAGCCGGGCGTCGTCGTAGGAGCGCATGTGGTAATTGGGGTTGAACACGCAGTCGCAATGCCGGCAACGCGTCTGCAGCCGGCGCTCGCGATAGGGCACGTTGACGAGGACGTAGCGCCGCGAAACCCGCGCCATCTCGGCGAGCGCCGCGCGGTGCACCGGGTCCGGCAGGTGCTCGAGCGTCTCCATGGACACGGCGCAATCGACGCAAGCGTCGGCCAGCGGCAGGGCGTCGGCCGTGCCCTGGATCATCGCCACGTCTCCCGGCGCCGCCGCGACCGCGGCGGAGGAGCGTTCCAGCCCGAAGGCGAGCATGTCCGGCCGCGCCTTCGCCAGCCGGGCGAGGAAGGGGCCGGGACCGGCGCCGATGTCGACGAGCGTGGCGACCTCCGCCGGCAGGAGCCCGCAGGCGACGTCGACCCTGTGATCGTCGAAGGCCGCCGTCGTCACGTCGTGGACGCCGTTGACCTCGTAATGGTCGAGCTCCGCCCCGCCGCCCCCGAAGACGGGCAGGGCGTGGTCCCGCGCTTCCTCGAAAGCGGGCAGATCCGCCGCGGCGTCCGCCATGATCCGGTTCGAAGCGGGAAGAAGGCGCGGCACGCCCCCGATCACGGGAAAGCAGAGCCGCGAATCGTCGTCGAGCAGCAGCGCCTCCGCGCGCCCCGGCGGGGTCAGCCCGGACCGCTTCGCCAGCCGCAATCCGCCGCGTTTTCCGGGGCTGCGCAGCAGCGGCAGTATGTCCTCGATGTCGCGCAACCGATCCATGCTCCTCGAAAGCGATGCGCGGCCCTTCTAGAACAATCGGACGGGGCGGGCAATCGCCCGGGAACGGGCCGTGCGGAGGCGGGCGACGCGATTCGCCGGTGGACAAGCGCCGCGCCGCGGGGCATCTGCGAAAGGAGCGGGCGACGCCGGGGAAGGCGGCCGCTCGCGCGGTTGCGGGTTCGGGGACGGCATGGGGCGTGACGAAGTCCGGCGGGGCGGCGCGGACAGGCTTGCAGGCGCGGCGTTCGCGATCCTCGCGGCGACCCCGGCCGCTTCGATCTTCTCGCGCGGGATCGCCGCGACGCTGCTCGTGGTCGTCGCCGCGCTTCTCCTCGTCGCGGGTTTGGCCGCGCGGATCGAGCGCGAGGCCCTGCGCGATCTGCGCGTCGCGGC
This sequence comes from Pantanalinema rosaneae CENA516, assembly GCF_050753385.1. Taxonomy (NCBI): domain Bacteria; kingdom Bacillati; phylum Cyanobacteriota; class Cyanophyceae; order Leptolyngbyales; family Leptolyngbyaceae; genus Pantanalinema; species Pantanalinema rosaneae. The sequence continues at coordinate 478 of NZ_JBLZFZ010000146.1, read as the reverse complement.
GACGAGCCCCGGCGGTCTCTGCCTGACGGCGCTGGCGCTCCTCGCGCTCGCGAGCGCCGCATGGTCGCTCGATTCCGCGCGCGGGGCCTGGCATGCGCTTCAGTTCGGCGGCTCGGTCGCGCTCGCGGGGCTCGCCGGAGCGCTCGCCGCGCGATTCTCCGGGCCGGGGTCGGCGCTGAAATACGGTCTTGCGGCGGGCGTCGCCCTCGCGAGCGCGATAATGCTCGTCGAACTTCATACGGAGGGCGTTATCCGCGCCATGGTTGGCCTTCGCGTGGACTATTTCAGACTCAACCGGGCGGCGGTCGCGGTTGTCCTTTTCCTGCCGCTCGCCTGCGCGCTGCTCCTGCGCGGCCGTGCGCTGGTCGCGACGCTCGTTCTCATGGCGGTCGCCGTCACGGCCGCGCTGATGTCCGAAAGCAATTCCGCCAAGCTCGGCGTTCTGACGGCGCTCCTCGTGTCGCCGTTCGCGTTGCTG
>NZ_JBLZFZ010000145.1:0-2698 GCF_050753385.1 Pantanalinema rosaneae CENA516 | reverse complement strand
AGATGTGTATAAGAGACAGGATGGGGAGATGGGGAGATGGGGAGATAGGGAGATGGGGAGATAGGGAGATGGGGAGATGGCGTTAGACTTCTCGGTATTCGGGGATGCCCTGGTAGTTGACTTCTTCGTAAGCCGCAAGTTGCAGTTTAAGTTGTTGGTTTTGGTCTTCAATCGTTTTTAGTTCTTCCAGGCGCTCGAAAATCCGTAAGGTAAAATTTTCGGCATCAGGCAGTTGATCGGCAATCCAGGAAGTATCGACTTCAATTTCCACCATCTTGGCAGTGCGTTCATACTCCCGGATCAAGCGATGACTGTTGGTAATCTGCTGCTTCAAAATTTTCACCGCCGAGGTCGCTCGATAGATCCGAGCCGAGTAGAGAGTTTGATCGACCTGAGCCATCTTCTGCTGCAAGCGTTCAACCTGCTCAATTAACACCTGATTCGACTTGCATTCGTGATGCAGTTCATCAATCCGCGTCTCGATTCGCCGTTTTTGCGCCATCAGCCGTTGATCGGCAAGCAACCGTCTGCCCTCCCGCATTTCACTGCTCAGGATTGGGGTAGTCAGGTGGGCAATATTGGCGGTTTTTAAGTACAGCACAATTCCTAAGGCACTCAAGCCGGTGATGAGCAACATATTGGCACCGGACAATACTGCCAGCACAATCGTCCCCAGGGTGAGCGAGCCGATCGTCACGGTCAAGTAACTCGGGCTGGGAATGGGACTATCCAACACATAACTTTTGCCCGTCGTGTGATTGGTAATCGCCACCAATTTCTTCATCACGTAGCCCTGGAGCGTATACAGGACAGAGACAATATCCCCCGAGTGAACGGGAACCCGATCGGCTTTGCCAGATACCGAAAATTGCAGGCGTTTGAGCGTTCGTTCTGGTGTCGTGATTTGAAAGGTATAGTACCGCTTGTATAGGCGAGGCAATTTAGCAGTCAGGTAGAGCAGGACTTCATAAATTGAAGACCGATTTGAGAGTTTGCCCGATACTACGCCATAGCGCTGCTCACAGGAGAAACAAGTCACCATCGGAGCGCTGTAGTGAAAATCGACGATCGGGCGAGAGCAGACCGGGCAATAGAGTGACGGTTTCATCGAAACTAATATTCCGTAGGAACTGGTTCAGAGCGTTCCCAAGTTCATCTGGAAGACAGGCGTTCTGCCTACGTTCTATGGATCTTACGACTAGAAACTCGACTCTAGCAGACGGCTGTCCTACCGTTTTACAAAAGTTCAGGAATCAGCGGGGAGCGAGGTTAGATCGGTTATCGTCCATCCTAACTGATGAACTCGGTGAGGTGGGTGAGGTGCTATGAACGATGGGGACTCGGGCACTGAAAATGGCAAGTTGTGAGCATCCGGAGTTCGATCGTGGCTCTGCAAGTTATACGAAATCCGGTTGAGGCAATGAGGTGACGGCACTGAAGGTTGCGAATTTCGTATTAGTTAAATCAGGTAAATGAAGTGCTAATCAGTAATCAAACTTGGTGAATAGAGCGATGACAAATGATAGGGGATTTCTCCTAACTAAAACAATCCAGTAGAGGCAGATTTCTGTTTAGATCAAACCACTGATTTTTGATTGATTGAAAAATTTGCCTCTACAAAAGAGTGTCTACGCTTCTAGAGATTACCCAGACAAGCAGATTTTTTAACCCGTAAGGCTGCGATCGGCAGAAATTTGCCCATATCCCAAACAAAACAATTTTCCTAACCAGAATTAATCGGTATTGACAATTTTCGGTACTTTGAAAAAGTTGTCGTCACGATCGGGGGCACAGGTCAAAATGGCATCACGATCGGGGTAAGCTTCCAGACGATCGGGACGGGTAATATTACTCGCATCGATGGCTCGAAATGTCGGCTGGACATCACTGACATCTAATTCGCTCAATTGCTGGAAATAATCCAAAATGCTATTGAGTTGCGTTGTAAATTGCTCTTCTTCGGCGGCTGATAGTTCCAATCGAGCTAAATGAGCCACTTTATGCACTTGGTCACGGTCAATCATCCTACAAACCTCTAGAAAAACGCATCAATTTGCGATCGCCCAGTGGTTTTCAGCCAGTTCTGAGCCTCAATGTAATTGTTGGGAGCAATCCGAATTGCCCGCTTCCAAAACTCGGCCGCCTGGTCATACCAGCCATTCGCTTCTTCGTCCTGCCCCTCTTCTTTGGCTTTATCACCTTTGTAGTGATAAATCACCGCAATATTGTTCAAGGCTTGCGGTAGCCGGGGATTCAGTTCGATCGCCTGATGGTAGTATTCCAACGCCCGATCGTGTTCACCATTACTGGCATGAATCAAACCAATGTTGTAGAGGATATAACTGCGATCGTACTCATCATCCTCCAACTTCAAAGCTTCGTAATAGTTCTCTAAAGCTTCGGCGTACTCACCATCCGCCTGAGCAGACATGCCATCCCGATAATAAGCAAAGGCTTCCTTTTCTCTCTGAGTCGCTGGCATCAGCTTCAGAATCAGGTCAGCCATGACCGTAAAGCTTTTGTCAATGAAGTTGTCGTTGCGTTGAGATCTTGGCATAGACAGCTTAGTAGTGAAGGCGAGTCGCAACCGCGATCGCAGAACGTTTACTAGTGTAGCGCTGCGTCGTCCTTCAGTGAACCGTAAGCGATCATCATCTCCCCACTCCCCACTCCCCACTCCTGTCTCTTATACACATCT
>NZ_JBLZFZ010000144.1:0-2754 GCF_050753385.1 Pantanalinema rosaneae CENA516 | reverse complement strand
AGATGTGTATAAGAGACAGCCCCCATCTCCCCCACCGCCCCGGCTTTTCGGCATTAGCTGCTGTAGTCGCCAGGAGGTGATCATCGTAATAGGGATGACCATCCCGAGACTGATTGCCATCCACCCGCCATTGCAGGTGCGGAAGGCTTGAATCAAGCCCTGGAAGTCGATTTTCGAGTAAATTACTGCCAGAATAAACAAGCTAACCAGGATGGAAATCAGGCGTTTCATGAGGTCAAGTTCTTAAGCGTTAACTACTTTGGGCAGCAATGATGCAAAAACTGTGGTGGCGGGTACTTCAGGCATGGTCAAGTCGTCCAACAAAACAGGATTGGGGGTGGGCGATCGCGTTATTAACGATCTACGGATTAGTCTACCTGCCGATCGGACTATTATCGGGGTTTCTCCGGTTTGATCCGCAGTTGTCACCCGGAACGATCGCTCAAGTAATGGTCGCTGCCGTGTTGATGCCGGGGTTAAACGAGGAGCTGATGTTTCGGGTATTGCCGATTCCCCATCCTAGAGAATCTATTTCACCCGGTATTCGCTGGTTCTGGATTGGGCTGAGTTGGATTAGTTTCCTGCTCTATCATCTGTTGCCCTGGACTCCCTCGTTTTTCCGCGAGCCGATGTTTCTGCTGGGGGCAGGGTTAGTCGGCACCATTTGTACGATCGCCTACCTGAAAACCGGCTCCCTCTGGATTCCCGTCTTCATCCACTGGCAAATTGTGGTCGTCTGGTTGCTCCTGCTGGGCGGCTTAACCCGCTTCTCACTGTAGCGATTATCCCGGCGAACTGAATTTCACCCGAATAATATGGGGGACAGAGCAGTGGGTGGGATAGATCGAGACGTTCACCACTTCCCACCAGTAGCCCTGATGATAAATGCGATCGCCGCTACGGGGTAACACCGGATAGTAACCGTAGGCATTTTCCGCTCGATGGAGAAAATCGGTTCCCGGATAGCCCCACACCTGAGCAGTGCTGTCAAGAACTTCTTCAAAATGAACCTGAAGGGACATAGTTCTGAATGAATTGACCTCGTTATAACGATCGTTCCAGATGTAGAATTTCTCCGGCAGGAAGAGATTTCGCTTTAGCGGTGAGATCGAGCCAGGGTTGTAATTGTCCTCGCTGGAAGGTTCGACTCATCACCACATAAATTGAAGTTTGGTCGCCACCGATGCCCACCGTTTCCACTCCTTGCCAGGACTCGGCTTTTAAGTCATCACGAATCTGCCATTGACCATCCCGCCACTCTAGCCGCCGATGGAAGCGGAAAGGAGCCGGTTGCTTCCCGGTAATCAACATTTTCTGGAGTAGCTTGCGGATCAGGTTAGGAAAGAATCGCCCGATCGTCAACATCACTACCCGCAAAATCATTAAATTAAATGGAGTCATTTGCTTTTGTTTTGCCCACCCCAGTTGCCCTTGAATCGCGATCGTGTCCTCTTCCACCTCACTCTCATACCGACCGACCAGATGGGCAACCGCATTTTTCCGCTTGCCTCCCTGCGTCACCTGCACAGAGAACTGCGTGTCTGAAGCCACTAACCTGCCATCCCGGAATAGCTTAAATACCCCCCCTTTATTTAAAGCAAGATACAGTTCCGTCGAGTCGCGGCGATCGATGAGAATTCCGGCATTCTTCAGCCACAGCCGCCCGGTGGGACGGGGAACAGGCGCGGGACGTTGCGGCACAAAGTCATGCCAGGCTAGTAAATAATTCCAGGTATGGTGTCCAATGATGTGGTCGTCGGCGTAGCAGGGCGCTAACCCATTTTGCAACCCGACTAAAAACTGGTCATTGATCCACAAGGCTTCCGGCAACCAGCGTCCGACCAACTCAAACCCGTGGGGAAAGAAATTATAGGTATTCCGACTGGCATATTCTCCCCCATAGGAACCATCGGGATGGATAAAGTGAGCCGCTAACTCTACCGCTTGCCGCAGTGCTTCTTTTACTCTCGGATCAGGTCGCAGTTGATCAATTCGCGCCAGACAGGCGATCGTCAGCGTATGGTAGCCCGGATCGCAGCCCTCATACTCCTGAAACCACCCTTCCGGATTTTGCCAGGACAACACCCGCTCCAATCGCTCCCCCCGTTCCCGCTCCCACTGGGAGGTTTTCAGCAAATTGCCCAGTAACTCCAGACACAACACAATCAATGCCTGGTGGTTGGTCAACTGACCACTTTCATGGTGATGGGCTAACCAATTGGCCCGCCGCTCAAAAAATGCCAGAGCCGCCGGATTGTGCAAATCCATCAGCTTATAGCTGTCAATACATGCCAGCAGGGAAAATGCCGCCGCTCCCCCCGCCCGCTCAAACGGGAAATAGTCATCACAGGAACCATCCGCATGGGCACTCCGAGCCGCATAGAGAATCCCCGCTTCCACCCAATCCCGAAATACAGGCTGCTGATAGAACGGGTTATCCGGCAACTCCGTGTGATACGCCAACGCCAACGGCAGGACAAACTCCTGCGACATGCCACTGGGAAAATCAATAATTTTGTACTGCCAGAAATTACGATCGAAACAGCCATAGGTCGGGCTATGGGGATTGCGGTCTAACAGCGTCAGAATCTTAGGAATCTGCGCGATCGCCTCCCGAGCCAACAAATCTCTCATCATCAACGGTTTATAATCAGCCATCAACTCCCCCATCTCCCCACTCCCCATCTTCCCTATCTCCCCTATCTCCCCTATCTCCCCTATCTCCCCTATCTCCCCTGTCTCTTATACACATCT
>NZ_JBLZFZ010000143.1:0-3104 GCF_050753385.1 Pantanalinema rosaneae CENA516 | reverse complement strand
AGATGTGTATAAGAGACAGGCTGGACGATAATCGGTATGCCCCACAGTCCACTTCATAGCCTTCTAGACCTGGAGGAGAACTCGCCCGCCATCTGCGCAAGTCAACCCGAGGGCCGGGTCGAGCCGCGCCATCAAAGTGGCCGCAGCCACTAATCGACGGTGGTGCTTGCCTCCCAGCGCACTGCTGGTCAGACGCTCGAAGGCGGCACACCAGAGCCTTCTCGGCCACACGAAATGTTCCAGGCGCCCATCCCGCCTGGTGAGGGATGACGGACTGCTCGTGGAAGCGCTCTCGGTGACGGCTCCGGGGGATCTGATTTGCTCGATTCCGCCTACGCCACAACGCCTGAGTGTATGCATTCACATGACCTGGGTCCCGGTGTCGGCCCCCCAGCGGGCCTGTCAGACCCCGGCGATATGGTAGAGGAAAAGAAAGGTGTCTGTATGTCAGCCGATTCGACCCGGTTCCGGTTCGTAGACTTGTTCGCTGGCCTTGGAGGCTTCCATGTTGCCCTCTCAGAACTGGGTGGAGAAGGTGTATTTGCTGCAGAATGGGACGTTGGCCTGAACAGACTATATGCTGAGAATTTCGGATTATTTCCCTGGAAAGACCTGAGCGATCTCGATAAGCCGGCAGAGCAGGTGCCAGACCATGAGGTTTTAACCGCGGGGTTTCCGTGCCAGCCATTTTCGAAGGCTGGCGAACAGTTGGGCTTCGAGCATACAAGGCAAGGGCAACTCTTTTTCAAAGTTCTGGAAATCCTGGACGCCAAGCGTCCGAGTCGCTTCATACTGGAGAATGTGCCGAACATCCTGAGGCACAGGCAGGGAAAGACGTTAGAGAAGATAGAAAAAGAACTCCAAAACCTGGGTTATTCCGTACAATTCAAGCGGTTCTCTCCCCATCATTTTGGGGTGCCGCAAGTTCGCGATCGCGCCTACTTTGTCGGATCCTTAGCTGGCCTTGATGGGTACGAGTGGCCGACTCCCAAAAAAGTGGAAACGGACGTAAGGAGCGTTCTAGAGTCGGGAGCAAAATCGAGGCGTCCCGTGTCCGACCAGACGTTACGGGCGATCGATATTTGGGATGACTTCCTGGCGGCTTCTCCTGATGACGTCAAGTTGCCCTCTTTCCCCATTTGGGCAATGGAGTTCGGTGCTACCTACCCCTTCGCCGACGAGACGCCAGCGGCTTTGCAGGCCGAACTGGGCGCTGACGGACTTTTCGGGTACAGAGGAAGCTTCGGCATGTCGCTACGGGGTATGAACATTCAAGAGCAGAGGGAGGCTCTTCCCAGCCATGGGCGGCGACTGGAGTTCAGGTTCCCCAGCTGGAAGGTTAGCTTCATTCGGCAAAACAGAGAGTTCTACTACGCGAACCGAGGATGGATAGATCCGTGGTTGAAACGGTCTTGTCTGCACGAACTACCGTCCAGCCTGCAAAAGTTCGAGTGGAACGCTCAGGGCGGAGTACGGTCGATTTCTCACTATATTCTCCAAGCCCGCGCCTCCGGATTGCGAGTAAAACGGACCACAACAGCTCCCAGTCTGATAGCAATGACTGACACGCAGGTCCCGATAGTAGGCTGGGAGCGCCGCTACATGACGCCCGGAGAATGCGCCAGGCTGCAGAGCTTGGACTCAATTAAGTTGCCGGCGAGAGATTCGCACGCCTACAAGGCGTTGGGGAACGCAGTGAACGCACACGTTGTCCGAGAGATTGCCCGTCCGCTGATATCTGGCCTTGGCGATAGGCTAACGCAATGAGCGCTCCGCTATTTGAAGGGGGCCCGTATACTAGTCCCCCAAATGTTGACATCGCACCCAGTGTCGGAATCTTGGGCGTTTTTAGTCATCTAAATTATGAGCCATGGTTTGCTCTCGCAGAGTATATCGACAATGCCCTGCAGAGCGCTCTCAGTTCCATGGAAGAACTGAAGCGCTTAAATCCCAACTATAGCCTCACAGTGGACATAGAATACGAGCGTGAGCAGGGCGGGCGAATCGTAATAGAGGACAATGCTGCCGGAATAGCTCGCTCGGATTTCGGGCGCGCTTTCAAGGCGGCTGAAGTGCCCCCGGACAGATCCGGCCTATCGGAGTTCGGGATGGGAATGAAAAGCGCCTCGATTTGGTTCGCGCGAAATTGGCGAGTGGTCACCTCTAGCCCAGGTGACCCAGCGACATATTCCGTTGAGTTCGATATGGAAACCGTGTTGTCGGACAGGTTGCAGAAACTGGAGGTGCGCGAAGCTGAAGCGCCAGCTGGCCTGCATTTTACTCGCGTGGAATTGTGGAATCTAAATCAATTTCTAAACGGTAGAACGCTAGGAAAAGTCAGGGAACACCTTAGGGAGATATACAGAGCTTACCTAAAAAGTGGACAACTGAGACTTACAGTCGCCGGGTTGGAACTCGAGAACGAACTTCCAGAAATACTTCGCGCGGTCGATTACCGGGCGAATGATGTAGCGGGGATATCAGAAGAAGTTGTCCAGTGGCGAAAAGACATATCTTTCTTGCTTGGTAATGATGTCGTTATTACTGGGTGGGCAGCGCTGAGGGCCGAGGGTCGAACAAACGGGAACGGCCTATCACTTTTCCGGCGGGGTCGGGTAATAGTCGGTACCACTGGAGCGCCGTACAGGCCCCAACTAATATACGGTCAGTCGAACTCTTACCGCTCTCAGAGGCTTTTTGGCGACTTGACCATTGAAGGCTTGCCTGTGAGCCATACGAAGGATGGCTTCCAATGGAATGGCCGGGAAGAAGAGTTCGAAGAAGCACTGCGTAGAGAACTCAATGCTGAGCCGCTCCCGCTGCTCAAGCAGGCTGAGAATTACCGGGCTCGCTTTGCGTCCCGTGCGGAAAAGAAGAGAATCGAACGTGCTGGACATAATACCGCTGAAGTGTCCAAAAGAAAACTTCCGGGTGCTCTCGAAGGTGCTGCAAGTCAAGACGAGAGGCGGGACTCTGGGGACCTCGGTGAGGCGCCACCCGAGAACGCCGGAGTGACGCGGGAATTTGACTTCTCACGAGATTTCTCGTTTGAGCATGGCCGGTTCACTTGGTTAGTTACGATTGCGGCCGTGTCACGGCCGGCA
>NZ_JBLZFZ010000142.1:0-3159 GCF_050753385.1 Pantanalinema rosaneae CENA516 | reverse complement strand
ACCGTGACCCGCGCACTCGCGCCGGGGGAGCCGAGTTCGGTCACATCGCTCTGGCTCACCAACGCGCGTTGAAGGCTCAGGTGATTGCCGAGTCACTGCAGCGCATGGCCGGACTCGACCGCGAGACGCCGGTGGAGGCCCTTCCCGGTGATGACGCGGCGAACGGCCTCGGTTGGCGAACGCGCATCCGCTTACACGTCGACTCCGACGGGCGGGTTGGACCGATGGCGGCCCGCTCGCACACCGTCATTCCGGTGACGGATGCTCCTCTCGCGAGTCCGCAGGTGCAGGCCGCCATTCCCTTCACAGAGCGCTTCGAGGGCTTCGCGACAGTTGACGTTCTCGCGCCCAGTGTCGGAGAACCCCGGTTGGTGCTCGGCGAACAGGCTCCCTCGGTGATCGTCGAGCGCGTCGGTGAGCGCGAGTTTCGGCTCGATGACACCGGATTCTGGCAGGTGCACCGGCAGGCTCCGAGCGTGCTGAGCTTGGCCGTGCAGCAGGCCGTTGACGTCGACCGTTTCGATCCGCGGGCCGACAACCTCGACCTCTACGGCGGTGTCGGCCTGTTCGCGGCCGCGGTCGCCGACCACTGGGGCCCGCAGACCCGCATCACGAGCGTCGAGGCCGATGAGCGGGCGACCGATCATGCGGCCGAGAATCTTGCTGAATGGGTGGGGGCCCAGGCCGTGAGCGGTCGAGTTGACCGTTGGTTGCGAGCCCTCGTCGCCAGCGTCTCGGCTAGTGACCGGCAACGCCTCCATACGGCAACCGTGGTGCTTGACCCGCCGCGGTCTGGAGCGGGCAGGGACAGATCTGCACGGCGGGCTCGCGCGTGCTCGTCCATCGCTCCATCCACGATGAGTTCGTCGCCGCGATGGTCGAGGCCAGCCGTGCGGTCACGGTCGGGCACGTGTTCGACCCCTCGGCCACGCTGGGTCCGCTCGTCTCGCAGACCCAGCTCGATCGCGTCGCCGGTTACGTCGACCTCGGCCGCTCCGAGGGCGTGGACGTCGCCCTGGACGGCGGTCTGACCGGAGACGGCGGCTTCTTCCACGAGCCGGTCATCTTCACCGGCGTCCGCAACGAGATGCGCATCGCCCAGGAGGAGATCTTCGGACCGGTCATGTCCGTCATCCCGTTCGACGACGAGGCCGACGCCGTTCTCCCGGCAATAGGCGCGGACGGCGTCGTGATCCGAGACGTCGAGGGCTACGTTGCGGCCGAGCTTCTCCGTGCCGGGGTTGCCGGGCGCGCAATGGAGGCTCTCGCAAAGCGGGCTCGCCGCGAGGCCCCACGCCAGCGCGTGCTCGCGCCCGCCTGATCCGATCAGAAGGATGTTCATGCCGCTCTCCGAAATCCCTTCGGGCGCATCACGCCCGGCTTTGCGCGATCAGCGGATAAGCGCGTTTGACCGTCATCGCAACAGAAGCGCAGACGACGGCCTTGATCAGGTCGCCCGGAATGAAGGCGAGGGAGCCCGTCAGCGCGGCGAGCGGCGCCACGCCGACGACAGCGATCAGCCAGGCGATGCCGGAGGCATAGATCACGAACACGCCGCCCACGACGCTGAAGAACATCGCCATAACAAAGTCGACCCGATCCCAGAAACGCTCCATCAACGCGCCCACGACGAACGCGCCGATCGGCCATCCGAAGAGGAAGCCCGCGGTCGGCCCCGCGAAGACGGCGAGCCCGCCCCGTCCGCCGGGCAGCAGGGGCAGGCCGATGGCGACGAGGGCGAGGAAGACGAGGACCGCGAGCCCGCCGCGCCGTGAGCCCAGGACCGCGCCGGCGAGCATCACGCCGAGCGTCTGCGCCGTGATCGGAGCGGGAATGAAGGGCAGGGGGATCGCCGGGATCAGCCCGAGCGCGGCGATGAGCGCGGCGAAAAGCGCGACATAAGCGAGGTCACGGGTCCGGGCGATCGGGCTGTTCATCGGCGGTCTCCAATCATGCTGTCGGTGCGGCGAAAACGCGCAATCGAAGCTTGTGCTTATGCCCGGGGCGCTTCGCGGTCAATCGCCATGCCGCTCCTTCGACGTTTTGCGGTCCGCCGCGCTTGTGGACGACGCGCCGGCGTCCGGATCGTATCCGCGTGCGTGCAGGGCCTCCGCGACCGTGTCCGCCATGCGCAGGGCGCGCAGGATCAGCGGCGAGGCGAGGGCGGTGAGCGAACGCTCCAGCCCCCGCGCGCGCTGCGCCTCGCGCACGGCGGCGGCTTCGTTGGCGAGAACCGGAACGAAGCGGATCGCCATGGAGAGGCAAAGCGCGGCGGTCGCGGGGTTCACGCCGAGACGGCGCAGAGGCGAAAGCCCGCGCTCGATCGCCGCCATCATGTCCGAGACGCGCGTCGTCAGCGTCACGAGGCTCGCCATGGAGAGGACGACGACGAAACGCGTCACGACGACGGCGCCGGTCCGCCACTCGCCGATCAGCCCGTGAAACAGGAAGATCGCCCCGAGGATCCAGAGCGCCGGCTTGATCTGCGCGAAGGCGAGACGCGCCGGAATGCGCGCGACGGCGAAGCCCATGGCCGCGACGAGGCCGGCGCCCGCGAACGCGATCCATCCGTCCGCCGCGAAGACGAGCCCCGCGCCGATCGCGAGCGCGACGATCTTGGCCCCCGCCCGCAGGCGATGGATCGGGCTCGACGCGTCGTGATAGAGCCCGAGCATCACGCCTCCATCATGGCGACATAGGCCGCGACGGCCTCGCCCGGAGGCCCGTCGGCGACGACGCGGCCGGCTTCGAAGACGATGACGCGGTCGAAACCGGCGAGGGTCGAGATCGTGCGTCACCATCACGACCTGCTGGTCGAGGGAGGCGAGGGCGCTCGCGATCCGCTTCTTGTTGCGCAGGTCGAGCAGCGTCGTCGGCTCGTCGAGCACGATCGTCGCCGGGTCCATCGCCAGGACGCCGGCGAGCGCCAGCATCTGCTTCTCGCCGCCGCTGAGGAGATGCGCCGACCGCTTGGCCAGATGGGCGAGGCCGAAGCGCGCGAGCGCCTGCGCGACCCGTTCTTCGAGTTCGCGCCCGCGTAGGCCGAGATTGCGCAGGCCGAAGGCGACGTCCTCCTCGACGAGGGGATAGACGATCTGGTGATCCGGATTCTGGAAGACGAAGCCGACGCGCCGGCGGGCCGCCCGGCCGTCCTTGCGG
>NZ_JBLZFZ010000141.1:0-3182 GCF_050753385.1 Pantanalinema rosaneae CENA516 | reverse complement strand
AGCCAAGGACGATTTGCCGGACCCGCTCGGGCCGACGATGCCGAGGGCGCTGCCGGCCCGCAACACGAAGCTGGCATTGGCGACCACGGCTCGTTCGGAAGCGGGAATGGCCACGCTGACAGCCACGACAGATAGCTCCCGCTTCGGCAATGCGATCGATGTCGGGCCCTGGCGGCTCGGCGTAGACGTCAGCGCCGCATCGAGCCGGGACCACGACTGACGCGCGGCAACGAACCCGCGCCAGTTCGCGATCGCCAACTCCACGGGTGATAGAGCGCGGATGGTCAGGATCGTTGCCGCCAGCATGATGCCGCCGGAAGCTTCCTGAGGATGACGAGCCGGCGCCAGCGCAAGGACTGCCGACTGCAGTACCGTGCGCAGCAACCGCGTCGCGGCATTCAGATAGCTCGCGAGACCCTGGGCCGCATCCTGACGATCGAGATAAGTATGCGTCCGCTCGAGCCACCGCCCCTGCATCCGGGTACGCATGCCAAGCGCATCGATCATCAGCGCATTGCGGCGCATTTCCTCGGTCCGCCGACCACGCGCTGTCGACAGGGTGGCAAGCTCCTCACTGGAGCGGGCGGTGAGCGGTCGCCTGCCAGTCAATAAGCTCAGCTGGACGGCACCGGCCAGGACCGCGACCCGAGGCCAGGGTGAAATGCGAAGCACTACGCGACATAGAGCGGGGTCAGGGCAAGTCGAAGAAGGCGGCACTGCCGCCGCCCGCGAAGTGCGGATGTATCGAGATCAGGATCGCCTGGAGCCCCTCGGCGCCCTGCGCTTCCGCAAGGACAGCAAGGCTTTCGGGTGACGCGTCCGCGATAGACACCGATCCTGACAGCATGCGGCTGCGAGCACTTCGAACAGCTCGGAAACAGGAACATGGCGAGGGCGAACAGGCTTAGGCCGATCAGGGGTGCCTCGCTACGGCTCGGTAGAACGCGGTCATTAAACTGAAGCATGAAAGAGCGGCCAGTCGCTCAGCTGATTGATCCGGACACTGGCGATCGCGAAACTCGCGTTCGCTGCGCCCACCGGGCGTAATGCGGCCTTCTGTTCGACGCGGCCTTGTCTTGCGCAGGCGACGACAGGGCGAACTTTACCTAGCGTTTTCCGGGAAGGGCGGCGCGATGATGCCCGCCGAACTCAGTGTCAGATCAGCGCCGCGAGCGTGGCGACCCGCCGCCCGACTACCGTGATTGTCGAGGTCCAGCAACGAAGTCACAGTGCGAGACGCCACCTCGGATCCGTCTGCCTCAAATCAAGTCGTCACCGTGGCTAGCAGCCCGCCGCCCGTCCGCCGTCGGCGTGAGCAAGCCGGCGAGGGCCATCGGTCCCCGCGCCGTCAAGCGAGGGAATGGCGATAGCGCTGCCGAGGCCAGCTGAGCGGCATCGTTGGCGAGATCGGCCAGCGCGCCTTCCACGTCTGGGTGTTGCGGCCAAATCCCGCCGGCGTCCGCAGTTCGCCGCCGAGGCCGAGCGCCTGCGTCGTGGAAACAATCCCGTCGATGGCGGCGGAATGCCATGCAATTCCACCGGTGTCACGAAAGTGTCGAGGGCCTGGCTGACCGAGCTGTCAACCATTCGGGGAATTGCTGAGACCACCTCGTTGTGCCAAGGATGTCCGCGACGATCCCGGTTGCATCAGGTCACGTCGAGCTGATGACCTGCGTCGGTCAGGCTTGGCGTACCGTTCCCCGAGAGAAGCTGCCGGGGGATTCAGGATCAGTGTCGAGATTGCCGCTGCCTCAGAGTTCGAGCGACAAGTCGAGGTCGTCGTCAGATTGTCCACGAGGCACCCACGACACCGAGAGCACACCCGCCCACCCGGCTGAGCAGGTCCCCGACCTGGTCGAGGTCGAGGCCGCTACCGCCGATGATGCCGTCCGATCGTGCAGGCCAGACCGACGGATCCGAGCCAAATCCTGCGGGATCGCGGTGATCAGCCCGCCACGCCATTGGAAGATCGCCGACATGGTCACGACATGCGTCACTGCGCCGAGGACATCGCCACCAGCGAACAGGGTGCCCGCTAGTTGAGGACGTCGTGACGAGATTGTCGGTCGTGACGTTTTTGCCGAGCCGATCGTCTCGCCGAGGTTCGTCACAGCGTAGTGACGGGTCAAGCCGATCTCGTGGCTCGCACTTCGAGGAGTTGGTGGAAATCGAGGACCAGCTGTTCGCGTGTCGATCAGCGGCCTGTCGCCGCGACCGTCACCGTCTCAGTCACGTCATGACAACTGGCCGCATAAATGTAGCAGACCCAGATTGTTGATGGCGTCAGCAACATTGCCGTCGTCTCGTTGAGGGCCGCTCACTCGCCGGTAGCTTGGTGACAGCTGCAACCTCGTTGGTGGTGTCATGGCCAAGGTCGGTGAGGCTATGGCGAGCGCCTCGCGAGTCGCCGGGTGAGGCCACAGTCTGGCTGTGAACCTTCGCTAGCGTGAGAACGCTGCTGAGCTGACTGAATTGATCAGGTATGCGATTGCGAAAGGCGCTGATGCGGGCTGTGCCTCATCCGCTGCCCTGGGCGCTCAGAAGATCCAGCGGGATCAGCGAGGCGAGCTGAGCGGTGAGCGCATCAGCCGAAAGTCCACCTGGTTGTGTAAAAAGTGATTCGGAGCCGGCTATGGCTTCGATGCTACGCATTCCCAGTAGATCGTTCGAAACCATCATCATGATTACCTCCTGCGGTCGGTCCTTGATCCTCCTCCAGCCAGTTCGATCGGTACGCATAGGCACAATTTCAGTTCCGATCCGCACTATTTATGGGTAAACAATCGATTGAGAACTCATGTAGGCTGCTAGATATCGAAGATGATAAGCCAAGTGGTTCGGCAGCAAACTGATTGCCGAACTGGGTAATAGCAGCACTGCGACGCTCCCTATCAGGAGGTCACCGCATGCCTTGGCGCTCTTCGCCTACGGGTCGAAGGGTAGCCGCAGCGGTACGACGGTCGACCGCGAGCCGCATGGCAAGCCTGCCAGAGCCGGGGCGTGCAACAAGAAGACCTGCAGCATTGGTCAGGCTCCAATGTCCTGATGTGGCACACTTCGGCGGTGAGAAAGCACTACTGATGCGCAGCCTCGTCGGCCAGGGAGCCGAACCGGAGCTGCCCTGTTGCTCTTCCGGTTTCATAAAGGCCTCGCAATTCGTCAGGCCTGAAGTCGAGTGGGTC
>NZ_JBLZFZ010000140.1:0-3250 GCF_050753385.1 Pantanalinema rosaneae CENA516 | reverse complement strand
AGATGTGTATAAGAGACAGGAGGTGTAGCGGGTGGGGCAGCAACGGCAGCGGGGACAGCGGCGGGGGCAGTGGGTATATCACGGATTTCGGTGTCTGCTTCAACGACTTTGGGGGTTGCTTCTAGGGGAACCGTTGAGTGACTGTGATCGTGATCTAATTGAGCCAGGTCGTGATTCAGAATCTCTAACAACGTGGCATCTGATGAAGGAGGTGCTGCTTCGCTAACCGGAACTGGGGTAGCTTGGCGGCTATCGGGTACACGATCGCGAGGAGTCTGCTGAGTAGCAGCCCTGGACAAAACAGGGGTGGGATCGCCTTCAAATTCAAATAAGGCAGTATGCCATTCCCAAAAGGCGGGAGCCGATTGCTGCACCGATCGCAACCAGGGACGAGACAGCCAGAGTAATAAAGAGGATTCCAGGGAAGGCAGGTAAAATTCGATTTCTTGCAGATGGCTGAGAAACCGTCGTTGCACTGGGGCGGGTTGGCGTGTGAGCTGCTCAATCCCCAAGATTTGAAAGCCGATCGTCGGTAGCCCATTGGCTCCAGAGGGGGGGAGGTGATGGGTTAGCCAGTGGGCAATCTGTGCCATCGGATTGGGATTCCGCAGGTTGAGCTTGAGGCTAACCAGTTGTGGACAGCCGGACGATCGTCCCTGTCCTGTACCATTCTGAGTCGGAGTTGGATAGGCTAGTTCTGCTTGCAGGCGGGCGGCTAACTGATTGCGTAGTGCCAGGTCATCACACACCGCCAGAAACACTTGACGGCGCAAATGGAGACTGAGAGACAGTTTGAGTTGCGAGTAGATAGTCTGATTGGTTTCAGATATCATCGCTACTGCTGAATCTGTCTCTGGACGATCAACAGGAGGGGAACAACGAGCAGCTAATTGCATTGCTTATGGAGATGCCAGGTTACTTACCGTAACCGAGCGCTTGGGTCGAAGACTATGACATACCCCCTTCTTCATAGAACTTTTGGGGTTGTCAGGACACTGTATGAAGAAGAGCTTCAGGTAACTGGCAAAAGCTCCCGATCGTGAATCTCTCACCCTGAGTTTTCCGCCCCTCCCTTACAATGAAGGTTGTCGTTCGGATCAAACAAACACTGTGGCTTTCAAGATTGGCTTGTTAGGGTTAGGCACGGTTGGTACAGGGACAGCGCAAATTTTGCTGGAACCGTCGCAGCGGCATCCATTAGTGCAGGAATTAGAACTGTATCGGGTGGGAGTACGATCGCTGGATAAACCACGGGAAGTCAATCTGCCGACAACGGCTTTAACCACTGACTTAGAGGCGATCGTCACCGATCCAGACGTTGATATTGTGGTGGAAGTCATGGGTGGCTTGGAACCTGCCCGATCGCTGATCCTCAAAGCTATTGCCCATCACAAACATGTGGTGACTGCCAATAAAGCGGCGATCGCTCGGTTTGGCGACGAAATCTTCACGGCTGCCAATCAGGCAGGGGTGTATGTCCTGCTAGAAGCAGCCGTTGGCGGTGGCATCCCGGTGATTGAACCCTTGAAGCAATCCCTCTGTGCCAACCGGATTCATACTCTGATGGGGATTGTGAATGGCACGACGAACTACATCCTGACGCGGATGAAAAATGAAGGTGGCGACTTTGCCGAGATTCTGGCCGATGCCCAACGCTTAGGTTATGCCGAAGCCGATCCCACGGCTGATGTGGATGGCTTAGATGCGGCTGATAAAATTGCGATTCTGGCATCTCTGGCATTTAACGGGCGGATTAAGCTCTCGGAAGTTCACTGTGAGGGTATCCAACAGATCAGTGCAGCGGATATCGCCTATGCTGAAAAGCTGGGCTTTGTGATCAAACTGCTGGCAGTTGCCAAACGCAATCCTCTAGCGGCGGCGGAAGATTCTGAGCAGTTACAAATTCGTGTCCATCCGACGCTTGTTCCCAAGGATCATCCTCTCGCCAGCGTCAATGATGTCTACAATGCGATTCTGGTGGAAGGCGATCCAGTGGGACAGGTGATGTTCTCTGGGCGGGGGGCGGGGGCGGGGCCTACAGCCAGCGCTGTCGTGTCCGATATCCTTAATATTGCCGCCTTGTTGAAAGTAGAACGGGGTGGGGTTACCCGATCGGATGGCACCCCCTTACTCGATCCCTTACTGGCTTGCTCCCATCAGCACTACTGCACGATCGCGCCGATGGAGGAATTGGTCACTCGCTTCTATGCCCGCTTCCTGACTCAGGATTATCCGGGGGTAATTGGCAAACTGGGTACGTGTTTTGGCGACCATGATGTCAGTTTGGAATCGGTGGTGCAAACGGGATTGCGAGGCGATTTGGCAGAAATTGTCGTCGTCACCCATGATGTGCGGGAGGGCAACTTCCGGCAGGCCTTAGCCGAGATCCAAACAATGCCCGCCATTAAAAACATCGCCAGTACCCTAAGAGTGCTGTAGCCAATCGATGCGCGATCGTCTGCCGATCTGGACTGATTTACACAGTCGGCTGCACCGCCTACTGAAAGTGCGATCGCTGCTCCCTCCGGGGCAACCTGTCCTCATGGCAATTTCCGGCGGACAGGATTCTCTTTGTTTAGGAAAAATCCTGCTAGATTTACGAGACAAGTGGGGTTGGCAACTGGCGATCGCTCACTGTGATCATCGCTGGCAGGGAGATGAAGGGAATGCGGCGTTTGTCCAGACGATCGCTACAGAGTGGCAGTTACCGTACTATGCCATCACCGCTCTTAAGCCTATCCCACCTACCGAAGCTGCCGCCCGCACCTGGCGCTATCAGCAATTGACCGACCTGGCACAGCAACAGGGTTACTCCAGAATTGCGACTGGACATACCGCCAGCGATCGGGCAGAAACCCTGCTGTATAATCTGGTACGCGGTAGTGGAGCCGACGGACTCCAAGCCTTAACCTGGCAACGAACTTTAGTTTCAGGGGTTGATCTTGTCCGCCCCTTACTCACCATCACTCGCCGGGAAACGGCTCAATTCTGTCAGGAAATGGGATTAACAGTTTGGCACGATATCCACAATCAAGACCTGAACTATAGGCGCAATCGCATCCGACAAGAATTAATTCCCTACCTGCAAACCCACCTGAATCCCCAAGTAGAATCTGCCCTGGCACAAACCGCCGAATTACTTCAGGCTGAGGTGCAGTATCTGGAGGCAGAGGCACAGAGAGTTTATCAGCAGGTGGTTTGGCGAGATGAGGGAGATAGGGGAGATAGGGGCTGTCTCTTATACACATCT
>NZ_JBLZFZ010000139.1:0-3323 GCF_050753385.1 Pantanalinema rosaneae CENA516 | reverse complement strand
CGCCGAGGTTGCGCGCAAAAGCGCCGCAAGTCAATGTCGGAGAAGCGTTTCGACATCCGTATTCAACCGTATGGAAATCAAAAAAGCAATCATTGACTGTATTCTTTGACGTCGCGCAGAATCACCTCTTTTCAGTGTTCACGGCAGCCCGACGACGATTCCCCGGCTGATTTCTTTTTATTCGAGGCATTCACATGATCGTCAGACAATATTCGTCGGCGCCGACGAAGCAGATTTTCGCATCCCGGCCCTCCCGCAACCTCGTCGCGCCCGAGGACGGGATGGGGCACCTGCTCTTCGACACGCTCCTGCGCGCGGGCGAACAGGACGTCGCCTCGCCTCCGGAAGGGCTGACCGCGCAGGCGCATTACTGCGTCTCCGGGCGCGGCGTCGTCGTGATCGGCGGGCGCATCGCGACGCTCTCGCCGGGCCGGATCGTGGCGGCGAGCGGCGCGGGGGAATGCGCCTTCGAAGCGGTGGAGGACATGAAGATCTGCTCGGTCTACGGCGTCGCCGACGTCGACGGCGTCTTCGTCGAGCGCTCGCTCGCGGAGATCGAGGGCACCGAGCGGACGTGTTCTGGGGCGCGGGCTATTCCAAGCGCCTCCTCGTCAACGCGCGACGGCCTCGGCTTCGCCGTCTGCGTCACGATCGGCCACGCCGACAAGGATTCGCCGCTCGAGTACCGCAACCATCTGGAGAGCTGCTATTACATCGAGGCGCGGGCGAATACGTCTGGCGGGACGGACGGCGCGAAATCGAGACAGAGGACGGCGAAGGGACCGTCTTCGTGATGAACCGGCACGACGCGCACCGCATGGTCATCCGCGACGAATCCGTTTGCCTGAGCATCTTCACGCCCGCGATCGAGGCACGGAGGCGCATGATTTCACCCGCGAGGCGGCCTCCTCCTATTGAGGCGGGCGGCGAACACGTCGATCTCGAGGCAGCCCATCACTCCTGCGCGACGCTGCCGAGAAACAGGCGCTTCGCGCCCGAGAGGCCTCGCGTCCCGATCACGAGCAGATCGGCGGAGGATCGTTCGACGAAGCCGACGAGGGCGTCCGCCCCAACGCCCTCGACGATATGCGCCTCGCCGTCGATGTCACCCAGATCGACGCCGCCGAGGAAAGCAGCCAGCTCGCGGCGTTTCGCCTGGAATTCCCGCTCGGCCTCCTCATGCACGCGCTCGACGGGGACGCCTGCGTAGATCATCATCTGGCGGGTCACCGGGGCGTGACAATGCACGAAGGACACCTGCGCTCCCTCGAGGAAGCCGAAGGCTTTCGCGAGGCGCGCGGCGCGCGCGGAGGTCTCGGACATATCTGTCGCGATGACGATCCTCCGCCATCGGCCGGCCGGAGGGGCGTTGACCATCAGAACCGGACGCCCCGCGCTCCTCGTCACGCGCTCGACGGTGGTGCCGACGAAGACGTCGCGCAGAAAGCGGCGCCGATGCGCGCCGAGCACGATGACATCCGCCTCCCGGGCGAGCGCCTCCTCGCCGATGGCGTGGAAGGCGTGCCCCGTGACGACCGCCAGTTGACTGTCGGCAGGCACGCCGGCGGAACGCGCCTGCGACGAAAGGGCGGCCCTCGCCGTCTCGACCGCGTCGCGCATGCGCTCCTCGAGCAGATCGTCCTCCACCACGTGCAGACAGCACAAGCTCGCCGCCGCATCTTGGGCGAGGAGGGCGGCGCGGCGCATGGCCTGCGTCGCGCGCGACGAAAGATCGGATGCGGCGAGAATGGATTTCAGCACGGCGCCCCCGCGTGTGGCCAAGGTTGAAGGTGTATGGCACTATGGAAAGCGGGCTTCGCCGAGACAATGCGTAGTGTCCCGCCCGGAAACAGCTTTTGCGCCCGATCGCCTCCGCCTTCGCCGCCACCCTGCGCGACATGCTGCCGATCATCGTCACGATCGGGCTCTTCCAGGCGCTCGTGCTTGGACGCTGGCCGGAAGACGCGCTCATGCTCGCGGGCGGGAGCGTCGCCGCCCTGATCGGACTGACCCTCTCGTTCGCGGGCTGGAGTCGAGCCTGTTTCCGGTCGGCGAGGCGCTCGCGGACGCAATGGCGCGACGCGGTCATCCGCTCTGGCTGATGGGATTCGCGTTCGCGCTCGGTTTCGGCGGCGCCGTCGCCGAGCCGGCGCTCGCCGCCGTCGCGTCGCAGGCGGCGCTGGCGATGGTGGCGGATCCGCCTTCCCGGCGGACGATGCGCAATTGTCGGCGCTGGCCTTGAAGATCCGCCTCGGCGTTTCGGCGAGCCTCGGACTGGCGCTCGTGCTTGGCGTGTGGCGCATCCTGAAAGGCTGGCCCGTCGCCGCGCTCGCCTTGCGGGATACTGGATTCTGGCCATCGTCGCGACGGCGAGCGACGCCCCGTTCGTCGCCGTCGCGCTCGACGCGGGAACGGCCGCGACTCGGCGATCAACATCCGCTGATGCTCGCGCTCGGGATCGGCCTGTCATCCGTGCTTCGGGGCGGAACGCGCTGGCGGACGGTTTCGGCATCGTGGCTGGCCAGTCTGGCGCCCATGCTGCTTTTCCTCGCCACGGCGTTCATGCTGGTCGACGGGCCATGACATGATGGAATTCATTGCGCGAGAGGCGATGCGGACCGGATTCGATCTCGCCCCGATCCTTGTCGTGATCGGGTTCTTCGCCTTGCGCTTCCTGCCTCCCGACAAGGCGCTCCGGAAGCGGCGCTGACGGCGCGGCTTACATAGCGATAGGCCTGACGCTGTTCCGGGTCGGCCTCGAGACGGCTTTGCTCCCGCTTGCGGGGTCGATCGCGCGGGACCTCGCGGCGGACATCGTCGAGAGCGGCGGGGCGGCGCAGGCCATGGCGCTGATCGCTTCGCCGTCGCCATGGGCGCGACCGCGGCGCTGATCGAGCCTACGATGGCGGCCACGCGGACAGAGTGCGGGACCTCACCGGAGGATCGGTCCGTCCGATGGTCCTGAGCTCGCCGTCGCGACGGGTTTCGGACTGGGGCTCGGCTTCGGCGGCATGCGCCTTGTCTACGGCCTGCCGCTGGGCGCCGTGGTCGCGCCTCTGGTCGGCGTGATGACCGTGCTGGCGCTCGTGGCGCCGAAACGGCTGACGCCCCTCGCGCTGGACAGCGGGGCGATCGCGACTTCAGTGGTCACGGTGCCGATCATCGCGGTTTTCGGGGTGGCCGTCGCCGAAACGCTGCCCGGGCGGAGCCCGCTCGCCGACGGGCTCGGAATGATCGTGCTCGCCATGATCGGTTCGAGCGTCTCGGTGCTCTTGATCGCGACTCTTGTCGATCGCTTCCCGGCGAGAAGACCGGGCTCGCGG
>NZ_JBLZFZ010000138.1:0-3392 GCF_050753385.1 Pantanalinema rosaneae CENA516 | reverse complement strand
ATGTGTATAAGAGACAGATCAGGTAGCATTGATTTTGTATTTTGAGATTATCATCAATGACCAATTGAGGTTAGGCTATACCTATGACCATGGGCTTAAGAACATCATTGGCAGTTTTCAGACCAATGAATTAAATCTCAGTTATAGGTTTGGGGCCAATAGGAGGAGAATTATTTCACCAAGGTATTTTTAAAAGCTTATGAGGGTTTCGGGCAGTATTGTTTTATTCATATGGTTATTGTCTGCTGCAGGCTGTATTTCCTTTGAAGCCACCAAAAGGCTGGCGCTGAAATATGAAGATTTATTGGATTTTGATAATTCCATCAAATACTATGAAAAGATGTGGTACAGGAGCAAAGATCCGGAGATCGCAAAGAGCCTTGCTTTGATTTATCTCAAAAGGAGAGAATATTCTAAAGCAGTGGATTGGTATGCTGTTTACAACAGTCTTAGTATCTTGAAATTGGAGGATCATTTTAACAATGCAGAGATTCTGATAGGTAATGGCAAATACCTTGAAGCTAAATTCCATTTGGAAAAAATCAGGGAAAAAAGCGAAGAGGAAATGTATTCAGATCTATGGCAGTCCTATTACCGCACGGTCACTGAGGCTCCAGATATATTGATGGCACCAACGATGTATGAGCTACATCCATTTACTTTCATCAATACTCCCTATAGTGACTTTGGATATTCCGCTAATGGGAATAAAAAATTCTTTATTTCGGATAAGTTGGGCAATAAGTCCTCAAAAAAGGAAAGATATGGATGGACAGGTAATGCTTACTTGAAGGTGTATGAAGGCGAGTGGAATAAGATTGGGGAAGAATTTAAACATCACCTGGCGGAAGATTTTATTTATAAATTTCATGTCGGTCCAATTTTCTCCAATTCCCGGTTTCAATTTATTACCATCAATGAAGAGGCTGCGATTGATAAGGGTAAAAAAATAAGTGATGGACAAAAGGTAGGCCCAAAAATTATCTATCGGGACAAGGAGGGGCCACTTCCTTTCAAGAGAAAACAGACAGGTATTTTGAATTTCAAAATTTAACAGGGATCAGTTATTCTGATCCTTATTGGGACGAAGGATCCGGCAGACTGTATTTTGTGTCAGATATGCCAGGTGGATTTGAGGTTGGATATTTATTATTTACGATTGACTCAGGCCGGAACCTGGACAGGTCCATTCAATCTGGGTAAAAACGTCAATTCATTGGTGATGAGCGAAGCCCTTTTGTTTATGGAGATACTTTGTACTTTTCTTCTAATGGATGGGGAGGATTAGGAAGGTTGGATATTTACAAGTCTTATCTGACGGTCAATGGTCCCGGTTTTACCTAGGAACATGGGGGTTCCTTACAATTCCATGCAGATGATTTTTTCTTTTACATTGACCCTGGCTTGGAGATTTACAGATATTGGCATCAGACAGGCAGGGAGGACAAGGCCTCGACGATCTCTATTATCTCATAAAATCAGAGGCTGGATCCAATAAGCAATTTTTCCGTGTCTTAGGTGCAGCGATAGCCTGGGAATACAGGATGTGAAATTGGAGATAATCAATAAGCTCACAAATGAGAAGAGGGCATTATTCACTGATCAAAATGGTTTTGTGAGTGTAGATTATCCCGTCAGGATTATGTTTTGAATGTTTCAAGGATAAATATATCTCGCAGAGTTTTGAGTGGAACAATTTTGCCCCTTTGGATTCGACATCCATTTTACTTGAAAAGCTTGAGCTGAATAAAATTTTTGTAATGAAGGATATTCTTTACGAGTTTGGTAAGCATGAGATTTTGCCTGAATCCAAAGTATCTTTGAGAAATCTGGCTATAATTCTGAAATCAATCCCCAGTTGAAAATAGAAGTCAGGTCACATACCGATTCCCGGGGCAGCGATGCATTTAATTAAAGGCTTTCACAAAGAAGAGCGCGTTCTGCCTTCGAGTTTCTGGTAAATGAAGGCATTGATCCACAACGTATCAGTTATCGGGGCTTCGGTTCTTCCATACCTGTCGTGGATTGTATTTCGGGTTGCAGGGAAGAGGATCATGCATTGAACAGGCGTACAGAGTTTGTATTGTATGACAATTAAATCCAACTATAGAAGGGGGCAGGATCTGGCCTCATATTTCCAAATGCAAACCCCTTTCCTGAACTCGGTTGGTGAACTGATCGAACTATGCAGGGAGACCATAAAACAAATTTAATTTATCTGTGTGTAGAATTGGGGATGGTCAGAAAAATATCAATAGTAATGTGTTTAAAATTGTAAATCAACATTTCATTTACAATTTTTTTCGGATTGGCGTGCAATGGATCTTTGGGTTTATTTTAACCAAAATAAATTTATATGCAGGTGGAGACTATATTATCCCCTTTTTTTTACCAAGTCGGGTAAATTTAATACAAAATAAGAATTTTGAGATAAGTCTCGGTGGTCACCGATAGAAATCATCGGATTGGATTATGTACTGAGTATTGGTGGTGATTTGGACAGTGACCCTGTCCATGTTCCCAATAAACCACATTATCTGCTTCTTGCCGGAATTGTTGGCCTTAATCTTCCTGCCTCCTCTTACAGGGTAACATTCGGATTAAGTTGCAGGATTATTACCAAAGAAAGTTCCATCTTTCTCATCTCATAAATTAAAGACCATAAAGGCATATCGCTTCGGGCAATATTTGGAAAAAAGGGTGGAAATCAAAACCTTGAATTTTGTTCCCGAGATCTTTGCACAGGCCAAATTTATAAATCAGCATTATGGTAAAGATCAATTTCTATTGATCAGTTTTAAAGGAGGTTTATTGAGGGGTATTTTTTGACCAAGAAAAGCCTTTGGAATCCCAGCCTTTTATTTCAGGCATGGGTTTTGAATCTTGGTACAGATCTACCCAGATGAAGGGATTTTCAGGGCTTAAAGGCAAAGAGAAACAGTCGGGCCTTTGGAACCTTTTCACGAGGAATATTTAAACTTATATTTATCAAAAAAGATAAAAACTTTTTTGAGAGGTAAATCAATCAGCAGGGCTTTCATTCAGTTTGACAACTCTTTAGGATATGCTGAAGATCTCAAGGAATTTTTGTACATGAAAAGGATTTCCGATTTGATTGACCAAGTATCCATCATCCATCTTGACCAAATGAGGACTTTAAAAAGTCTGTTTCAAATCCAGTTTCCTTATGATAAAGTAAGCAGCATGCATCAGGATTTGAGGGTGCTTGTTTCGGGAAAGGATTGGGTTTTTATGGGAAAATAAGTGTTGGGTCAGGAAAGGATAATTTCCTTTAGCTTCTTGTAAAACCCCCTTCTTATCGGAATGGATTCCTTCCTAATGATCAATTCTCTTGAATTGAATGAATCCACGTGGTTAATATTGATTATAAA
>NZ_JBLZFZ010000137.1:0-3381 GCF_050753385.1 Pantanalinema rosaneae CENA516 | reverse complement strand
AGATGTGTATAAGAGACAGGCCTAGCACTGCTTTATCTTTGCATCAGCGTTGAAGTAAATTGGCATTTGTTGAGTCGAGCCGCTGTATTGTATTTTCTACTCCGAAATACTATTATCGAGCCATTCATCTAATATTTACATTCTGAGACAAAGCATCCGTTGTGGAGCTGAAGCGTATCGGTGTTTTAAAGGAGTTGAAATGAATAGTATATTGGTAACAGGCGGCGCCGGTTTTTTAGGATCTCATCTTTGCGACCGCTTGGTCGAGCGCGGTGATGAGGTACTTTGTCTCGACAATTTTTATACTGGCTCTAAGGCCAATGTTGCACACCTCCTAAGCAATAATAAATTTGAGATTATGAGACATGATGTGTGCTGGCCGCTGTATGTGGAGGTAAAACAAATTTACAATCTTGCATGCCCGGCCAGCCCGATCCACTATCAAAGCGATCCTGTTCAAACGACTAAGACCAGTGTGCACGGTGCCATCAATATGCTTGGGCTGGCTAAGCGCTTGAGCGCCAAGATACTTCAAGCCTCAACAAGCGAAGTTTATGGGGATCCTACAATGCATCCCCAACCCGAGGCCTATTGGGGCAACGTCAATCCGATTGGGATTCGCAGTTGCTACGATGAAGGAAAACGATGCGCAGAAACTCTCTTTTTTGATTACCATCGGCAACATGATCTTAGAATCAAAGTAATGCGCATATTTAACACATATGGCCCAAGAATGAATCCAAATGATGGCCGGGTCGTTTCAAACTTCATTGTGCAAGCACTCCGAGGGGAAGATATTACGATATTTGGTGACGGGCTTCAGACTCGAAGTTTCTGTTATGTAGACGATCTTATCGATGGGATGTTAAAACTTATGGACAGCCCAGATGATTTCACAGGTCCTGTGAACATCGGCAATCCCGGCGAGTTTACGATGCTAGAATTGGCTGAAGCGGTGCTTAGCCTCACCGGCAGTCGGTCACGCTTACGTTATGAACCGTTACCACAAGACGACCCGAAGCAGCGCAAACCGGATATTAGCCTCGCTCATTCGGCGCTTAATTGGCAGCCAAAGGTGAAACTTAACGATGGTCTGAAGGAAACTATAGCTTATTTTCGGTCAATCCTCTGATCGGCGATCTGCTGCAAGATGAAATCTCCGGCATCTGCCCAACTCGGTCGGGGTCTGGGGCATGTGAATGGTTGCCGCATTGGACCCTCAATCCATGCGGCAATTTCTGAGGCTAGGGCGTCGGGTGTTGCGTTCACATCGAATAAAGTCACTCCATGACCTTCGAGACCTTTAAAAACATCGAGTCGCCGAGCAAGGACTGGCCGCTGGTGAGCAAGGGACTCTACTACGGGTAAAACAAATCCCTCCGCCAAGCTGGGAAAGATGGTGCCTGTGCAAGTGGCGTATAAAACATCGAGTGCTTCGTCGCTGACGCGGCCAGTCCAAAACAATCGCTGACCGAATTCAGGATGGTTATGCAAATTGTCCATGAACGCATCCATCTTCCATCCGACACCTCCAACCAGGACCAGTTTCAGCGAGGAGCCCTCCGCCCAAAGCCGCTCCATCGCCGCCAAACTGTCGCTGTGCCCCTTTCGAGGCTCTATCGTGCCAACCTGCAAAAGCACGTCACCGCCCGAAAGCTGCTTCAAAAAGGTCAGAAAATCCTTCGGGTAACCCACTTGACGGACGGCTACCGGCAAGATCCCAGCCCATGGGCATGACCACCGCCGGAGGGCAGAGCGAGACACCTAAATGACGCTTCATAATTTGAGGAAGTTGGCGAGCTACTGGCTCAGAGATGCATAAGAAACGATCGGCTGTGCCGGCCATCAATACCAACCAATTCGAGAACCGCAGCACAAGGCGCTTTGAAAACCATTGAGGCTGTATGACCGGCAAGAAATCATAGATCACGTACCAGAACCGCACCCCTATCCGACGCATCCGAATGAGCTCGCGTCGCATTTTCCAGAGGGAGTCTAATGAAAAATCTAGACCAAGAAACATATCTCCATCACCAAAATCGATATCCTCATCGGTGATTGAGTATATACCATCTTCTACTAAAAGACGAACATATCGCTCTTTAACAAAGGAAATAAAAATTATTGTGATTTCTTGCTTGACCTTCGCTTTTTCGAGTTGAAATGCAATCGCCCGAACAACGCGCTGAATACCAGTGCCTGCATCATGTTGGCTGATCACAGACAGATCAACGAACACTCGCCCATTTAAATCATTAACAATCCCGACGTGTCTACGAGCGCTTTCCACATATCTCTTGGCGGAAAAAAACTTAAAGTGATAAATTGCAAACACACTGATTAGATTTCTTAGATAAAATGAGATTTTTTTCATGATTTCTTTTTTCCATATTTGAGAAATCTTACATATTTCGTTGACATGTCTATATTGACGACCAAACACCGAGAAGATCGAACAGCTCGAATACGGATTTATTATTAACAGTCCATTTAGCAGAAGCATCGTTACATTGGACAAATCTCCCCCATGATCAATCCTAGCGAGCAGATGATTCGCATCTGCTCCTGTCCTGCATCTTCAAAACCGTTCGGCAACCAACCCCAGCGCATCCCTAGCGAGCTCGCGTGCGACCTGCGGCGCCTCGGCCTCGGCATAACAGCGCAGTTCCGGCGCGTTGCCCGAGCCGCGCAGGTGGACCACCCGTTCGTTGGCAAAGGTCATGCGCACGCCGTCGGTGAGGTCGGTTGCGGCAAGCGGGGCTCCGGCGAGCGGCGCGAAGGCGTCATCGAGGCGTTCGTGCCGGCCCACCTCGCCAAGCAGCCAGGCCATCAGCGCGTCACGCCGTTCGGGCGAGAAATCGGGGATCCGGTCGCTGTGCGTCACGCGCGGCGGCAGTGCATCGACGAGAGCACGCACCGAACCGCCCCGCGCGGCCGTCAGCACCGCCAAGATGGGCAGGACGGCATCGCGGGTGGGCAAGGCCGACAGCCGGGCATCGCCGCGCGCGAGGTCGCTGCCGAGCAGGAAACCACCATTGGCCTCGTATCCGCAGACCCGTTCCTCGCCTTGCGAAAGGGCCGCATTCATCGCCTTGATGACGAAAGGCGAGCCGATCCGCGTGCGCTCGACGCGGCGGAAGAAGCCGCCCTTCTCGACCACGCTGTTACTCGACACGGGGGTCACGACCACATCCATCGCCAATTCGCGAGCGCAGAGCATGGCAAGGACATCGCCGCGCAGCCACTCGCCCGCCTCGTCGGCGAGCAGCGGCCGGTCGCTGTCGCCGTCGGTCGACACGATGGCGTCGAGGGCGTGTTCGTCGGACCATCGCCGTGCGAGCGCCGCGTCCTCCGGTAGCACTGCCTCGGTATCGACCGGGA
>NZ_JBLZFZ010000136.1:0-3415 GCF_050753385.1 Pantanalinema rosaneae CENA516 | reverse complement strand
CTTTCCGACGGGCGGAAATCGGAGGCGTCGACGAACTCGACGCGATCGAGACCCACGACTGCTTCACGATCACCGAATACATGGCGATCGATCATTTCGGCGTGACCGCGCCCGGCGAGAGTTGGCGCGCCGTCGTCGACGGATCCATCCGAAAAGGCGGGCGCATTCCGATCAATCCCAGCGGAGGATTGATCGGCCTCGGACATCCCGTCGGCGCGACGGGCGTGCGCATGGCGCTCGACGCGCATCGGCAGGTCACGGGATCGGCGGAAGGCTGCCAGGTGGAAGGCGCGCGCAGGGTCGCGACCCTGAACATCGGCGGCAGCGCCACGACGACGGTTTCCGGGGTATTTGGAAAGGTGGTGGGCTGATGCGCATCGCAGTGATTGGAAACACGCCGGTCAACGGCGGCGTCGCCGTGGCGGCGGATCTCGCTCTCTGCGGCCACGACGTGGCTTTCGCGCCGTGGCCGGGAGAAGAGAAGCAGCTCGACCCGCTTCTGGACCAGGGCGGCATCCGGCTTGAGGGTGAGACCGCCCTTGCCCTTTCCGGCGCCGGAGGTCTCGCCTCGCTGCGCCTGACCGCCTCGCTGCCGGAGGCGCTCGACGGCGCCGAGCTCGTCCTGCTCGACATGGCCGCACCGGATTTCGAGATGCGCTTCGCGCAATTGCTGCCTGTGCTCGCGCGGGATCAGCACGTCCATGTCAACATGCACGGCTACTGGCCCGCGCTACGGCTCGCGCCGCTGCTTCGGGACGCAGGGCGCGAGGACGTGACCATTTCGGAATCCACCGCGCCGACACATGCGGCCGCCTATTCCGACGGGGTCGTCTCCCTGCAATGGGTGCGCAGAAAGGTCGCCGTGGCCGTATTCCCGGCCGAGCGCTCGGGGGCGGCCATGCAGACGCTCTCCCGCGCCTTCGAGGACCTGCACGCCGCCGCCAACGTGCTGGAGACCGGCTTCGCGGGACTGAACATGATGGTTCATTTTCCCATCGTCCTCGTCAACATCGGATGGTGCGAGCGGCTCGAGCGACGCGGCGCCGACGTGCCGATCTACCTCAGCGGCATGACCCGCAGCGCCTCGCTTCTCGTGGACGGGCAGGATGGCGAGAGGCGCCTCGTCGCGCAGTCTTTCGGCTCGAACCACAAGTCCCTGGCGGCGTATCTCTGCGACTATTACGACGCTTCCGGCGCGGACGCGCTGACGGCGGTGGCCATGTCGCGCTACTATCGCGAACTCCCGCCCTATCCGGCGACTGCGTGGCGACGATGGCTGAGCTGGGACGTGCCTCACGGCCACGTGCCGATGATCGAATTCGCGGACAAGGCGGGAATCGACGCCCCCCTGCACAAAGCGGCCGTCTCGCTCGCCTCGGTCTTTCTGGAACGGGATTTCCACGGCGAGGGCCTGACTCTCGAACGGCTCGGGCTCGCCGGACTAAGCATCGGCCAAATTCGCGACTACGTCGATACGGGACGAATGTCTTGACGACCGCCGACTGGGACCTCGCCGCGATGCCCCCGATGAAACGGGAGGCGTTTTTCGGCGATCGTGTGGTCAGGACGTTCGCCCAGCGCCCCGCGAACTTCGACGCCCTCATCCGCGAAACCGTCGAAAACCACCGCGAGCGTAACGCGCTCGCTCAGGATGCCCGACGCCTGACCTACGGAGAGTTTGACGCCATGCTCTCTTCGGTCGCCGCGAACCTGGCCGCGCGCGGGGTGCGGGGGCGATCGCGTCGGCGTTCTCTGCGACAACGGAATAGACGCGCTGGCGGCGCTATTCGGGGCGCTTCGTCTGGGCGCGATTGCGAGCTCGTCGCACTGGCGTTCGATGCGGGACTGGCGCATCGGCTGCCCGAGCCGGCTGCGGCGCCGTCCCTGCGCCACCGCTTCAGCATCGGCGGCCCCGCGCCGGGCGCGGGGCGCTTCGAGGCGCTGACGGCGACCCGCGACTTCGCGCTCGTCGATATCGCCGAGACCGACGCGGCGATCATCATGTATACGTCGGGCACGACCGGTCGGCCGAAGGGGGCCGTCCTGCCGCATCTAGCGATGGTGCATTCGGCGATGCATTTCACGCATTGCCTCGGGCACGGGCCCATTCGCGCGCCCTGCTCGGCATCCCGGCATCGCATATCAGCGGACTCGGGGCGGTCGTCATGGCCATGCTGCGCGCAGGCGGTTGCATCGTAATCGACGGCCCGTTCAAGCCGCGGACGTTCCTCGAGCGGATGGCTGCGGAGCGGATCACGTTCACCGTGCTTGTTCCGGCCATGTACAAGCTCTGCCTGCTCGACCCGACATTCGACGCGACCGATCTGGACGACTGGCGGATCGGATTGTTCGGCGGCGCGGTCATGCCCACCGCCACCATTGCGGAGCTTGCCCGCAGGCTGCCCGGGCTGCGGCTCATAAATGCCTATGGCGCTACCGAGACGACGTCGCCGGCGACCATCATGCCGCCCGGCGCTATCGCGGTCGCGCCGGATTCCATAGGCAAGGCGGTGCCGTGCGGCGACATCCTCGTCATGGACGAAAGCGGCCGGGAAGCCGCCCGGGGGGAGCCCGGCGAATTGTGGATCGGCGGCCCGATGATCGCACAATGCTACTGGAACGACGAAACCGCGACGCAAGCGAGCTTCACGGCAGGGTACTGGCGCTCGGGCGACATCGGCTCCATCGATGCACAGGGCTTCGTGCGCATACACGACCGACTGAAGGACATGATCAACCGCGCGGGCTACAAGGTGTACAGCGCCGAAGTCGAGAATGTTCTCGCGCTCCATCCCCGCGTGATCGAAAGCGTCGTCGTGGGCCGGCCGGATCCGGTCCTGGGCGAACGGGTGCACGCCTTCGTCCGGGCGGACGACGCATCGCTCGAGGCGCAAACGCTCGCGACGTTCTGCGCCGAACGGCTCGCGGACTACAAGGTCCCGGAAAGCTGGACTATTTCGACCGAGCCACTGCCCCGCAACGCCAACGGCAAGTTCGAGAAACGCCGGCTCGCCCGCGAGATCGCCGCTGCGAACGGGGGATAGAGCGTCGTGCGAATTGATCTGCCCTCGGCGGAAGCGCTAGGATCGCGCGAGTGATTTTTTTGCCCGAGCGTCCGAGCGGACCAGGGCCGACGTAACAATGCGATCGGGTGCAGGATTGACCAGACCTTCCAGTGCTGCGGCGGGCGCTCGCAAGAAGTCCGACGGAAAGGTCGAAGCGCCCGGATGCGAGCCCGACGAGTCGGGCGCCGCGCGAGGGCGCGAAGCGACCAGCAGCCTGGCCCGCATGTTGCAGATCCTCGACCTGATCACCTTCGAGCGACCGGCGATCACGCTCGAGGAGATATCTCGCGAGGTCGGCTACACGGTCTCGACGAGCTATCGCTACGTGCGCGAACTCACCGCGGTCGGTC
>NZ_JBLZFZ010000135.1:0-3665 GCF_050753385.1 Pantanalinema rosaneae CENA516 | reverse complement strand
AGATGTGTATAAGAGACAGCCCTCCATCTCTCCACTCCCCATTCCCTACCCCCCATTCCCTACTCCCCCTTCTGCAACATCACCGCTACATCTCTAGCAAAGTACGTCAAAATCAAATCCGCCCCGGCTCGCTTCATACTGGTCAAGGTTTCCAGAACCACTTTTTTCTCGTCAATCCAACCCTGTTCCGCTGCGGCTTTGATCATGGCGTATTCACCACTGACGTTGTAGGCAGCAACCGGCAAATTGGTGTGCTGCTTGATCTGACAAATAATATCCAGATATGCCAGCGCTGGTTTAACCATGACAATATCTGCCCCTTCAGCAATATCAAGAGCCACTTCCTTAATGGCTTCTCTCGCATTCGCGGCATCCATTTGGTAGGTCTTCTTGTCACCAAACTTGGGTGCAGAATCCAATGCATCCCGAAACGGACCATAGTAGGCAGACGCATATTTGGCAGAGTAGGCAAGGATGCCCACATTGATCCAACCGTCTGCATCCAGTGCTTTGCGAATCGCGCCGACGCGACCATCCATCATGTCTGAAGGAGCCACAAAATCGGCTCCGGCTTCTGCCTGAACGAGTGCCTGTTTCACCAGCACCGCAACCGTTTCATCGTTGAGAATTTTGCCATCCTGCACAATGCCATCATGCCCCTCACTGCTGTAGGGATCGAGGGCCACATCGGTAATGACCAGGATATCGGGAACAGCTTGTTTAATCGCTCGTACCGCACGCGGAATTAAACCATCCGGGTTATAACTCTCAGTTCCAGCGTTGTCTTTCTGCTCGTAGGGAATGAGTGGGAAAAGAGCGATCGCCCCAATCCCCAACTCATCCGCCTGCTTCACCTCATCGAGTAGCAAATCCAGCGTGTAACGGTAGCAACCGGGCATGGATGGGACTTCTTCCCGCTGCCCCTCTCCTTCCATCACAAACAGGGGATAGATCAAATCCTCGACTCGCAAAACATTCTCCCGCACCATCCGCCGCAGGGTTTCCGTTCGCCGCAATCGTCGGGGACGATGGGCGATCGCTGGTACAGTGGACTGGGCTTGGCATCCAGAATCGATGGAATCGGTTTCTGTCTGCGGAGTTTGGAGTGCAGACGTTGAGGTTTCAGTCAGGCTCATAGTAGAATGAGAATGATTATCATTCGCTTATTCTACAGCACTCGCCGTGAAAAGTGACTCATCCTCTCAAGAAAGTGCAGCCCATTCACCTTGTCTGACTCGCAATCAGCAAGCAGTGCTTGATTCGCTGCACCAGCAAGCGAATGCCCTCTCCGCTCAGGAGTTATACAGTCTTTTGCGCCAACGACAGGCGATCGGGCTAGCAACCGTGTATCGGGCATTAGAAACGCTGAAATTGCATGGATTGATCAAAAGTCGGATAGGGGCAAACGGGGAAGCGCTTTACAGCCTCGTTGTATCTGATCAGCAATACCTCACCTGTTTGCAGTGTGGTCAGTCGTTTCCACTCGATCACTGCCCGGTACAGGAATTAGAAACACATTTGCAGCCTTCAGTTCCGTTCAAGGTTTACTATCACACACTAGAGTTTTTTGGACTCTGTGAACCCTGCACTCATCAAATTCCTTCATGATTGCGCGGTTTATCTCACCACAATCTAGAAATCTACTGAGAAACGCGACCTTCTACGGTTTGAAATCCTTTTCCAGAGCCGTAGCGAACAGTCTTGAATTCAATTCGGTTGGAATTGGAGTGATAAAGCGTATATGTAGCTTGACCAAAAATACGGCCAACATTGCCAACGCCAACAATCTGCCGGGGTTTCACCTGGGTTGCTTGTGGTGAAACGGTTTGATCTAACGTCGTAACACTGGATGTCACACTGCCCTGCTGAATCTGATACTGAAAGATCAATCCAGAACGACCACAAAATAAGGTGTTAGCATCCATTTGCATGAGGCGATCGAGCATTTGAATTGGAGGTGTATCCGGTGTTAGCTCATCACTCACACTGACACTACTCCCGTGAATTAACAAACAGTCCAGTTCAAAAAAACCGAAGTCAAGCGATCGCACCCACTCCACCATTTCTCGCGGAATCCCATCCCACAAGGTTTTCACCATTTCCATGCCATATCGCTCAATCAGTTCAGTGGGTTCTCCGGTTCGTCCTAAGCCATGCAAGATCAACAACTGTTCTTCCCACCATCCCTGACACACTTGGGGCACAGGCTCATTGGCACGAGGAGACTGAATTCGTTGAATCACTTTGATGCTGGCAGGGGTTGCCGCAATCACATCACCCAGGATATACAGTTCTTCTACTGGATGTCGTTGCCGCTTGATATCTGCCAACACCGCTTCGTAAGCTGCTAAATTTCCTTCAATGCCACTTAAAATTGCCCAAGTTGCCATAGTGAGGTGAGGGGGTAAAGGGGTGAGGGGGTGATGAAAGAAAAGATTTGGGTAATCTGATCTTATGGAATGAATTAGAGTACCAGAAGGTGAATCAAAAGCTCATTCAGAATCATGAGGATTGGCAAGTTTATCAGATTGCATTTGAGGCAGCAATGCAAATTTTTGAGTTATCTAAAAAGTTTCCTGTGGAAGAGCGGTATTCACTCACTGACCAAGTTAAGCGTTCATCTCGCTCTGTTTGTGCAAACTTAGCAGAAGCATGGCGCAAACGATCGTATAAAGCAGCTTTTATCGCTAAACTCAGCGATTCAGCCGCAGAAGCAGCCGAAACTCAAACCTGGATAGCATTTGCAGTGCGCTGTAATTACCTCCACTCAACAACTGGGACAGAATTAACACAAACCTATAACCGCGTTTTAGGGCGATTAGTCAACATCATTAACCATCCCGAAAACTGGATTGTTAGCAACGAAAAATCATAAACCCTCCACCCCATCACCCCTTTACCCCATCACGCCTCTACCCTCTACCATCTCCACCCCTCTACCTCCTCACCCCTTCACCGTTCACACACATGAGTTGGGTCATCGGCTCGTTCGGCAAATTCCATCCCCCTGGCTAATCGCCACGCAAAGATCGGCGGTAGATCTTTTTCAATAATGGCAGCACAGGTTTTTTGATAGTCGTATTCCACTTCTCGTAACATGATTTGATCCGTGTCATTGTCATAAATCACGTAGGTTGCATTGGGTCTACCATGACGTGGTTCTCCAACTGATCCGGCATTTACAATTCGTTTGAGTGGTGCCGAAAAACTCATATCTTGTTCTAATTTGCTAGTCAATTTGACTCGAATCTGAAGTTGTCCTGCATCCAGCGATCGCACATAGGGCACATGCGTATGACCACAAAACAAAATATCGGCACCCGTTGCCAGCACTCGTTCCATTGCCACAAATGCATCCACTTCTGGCAACAGATATTCATGCTGATTGTGGGGACTGCCATGCACAAAACACAGGTTGCCATCGCGCAAACTTAAGGGCAACTGTGCCAGATATTCTCGCACTTCAGGATGAATCACCTGGTTCGTCCACTCATGCGCTAACTTGCCGCGTTTTTCTGCCAACACAGAGGGATAGCTACATTCACAAGCATTTAGCCCTTCCACTATGTCCTCATCCCAGCATCCCTGACAGGTCGGAATATCCAGAGACCGAATCATTTCCACCACCGCATTGGGATGAGGTCCGTATCCCACTAAATCACCGA
>NZ_JBLZFZ010000134.1:0-3731 GCF_050753385.1 Pantanalinema rosaneae CENA516 | reverse complement strand
AGATGTGTATAAGAGACAGCCCTTAGACTGTACATAACTGCTCTTCCTCCCAACTGTGACACTTTCCAAGGTTCGTTGAAGCCTAGCGCATCCATAGCGCGTCCAATCGCACGGCAGTGACGTTGTGGGCGTGAGGGGTCGCCTACACTCGGGAAGACCCAAATACTCTTGTTCTGAGAGCGCCTTCGAAGCAGCAAATTAAAAATGCGATCCGGCATCAGCATTTGCGTGGTTGTCCCTGTCTTGGTGCGTCGTATAGACATCGTTCGTTTTGCGAGATCGATGCGCGCCCAAGGCAAATTCAACGCTTCACGAGGCCTTGCTCCCGTGTATAGGATGAATTCGAACACGTCGTATGTGTCTTGAAGCCGATTCATAAGAGATTGAGATCTATCTCCTACCTTAGGCAAACCTATTCGTTCGCGTTGAGGATCAAGATAAGATCGTAGTTCTGCAATTTCACCCGTTGTTAGCCAGCGCTCTTTTGCATTGGTGGCAAGTCGTTTGTCGTAGCGCGATGATGGCCAAATGATTGTAGGTGTCTGGTAATCACCCCTCAGGCGATTTATGGTTCTTTTTAATATCGAAAGCTCACCGTATATGGTAGCCGCCGCCAAGCCCTCAGAGAGACGCGTATTGACGAATTTCTTTATGTCTGAATCTGATAATTTATGAATCTTTATATTTTTTGGCCAGGTCCATTTTCGTCTCCCGTTGTGAATCGCGCCATAGAACATTATGTTTATCGTTCGAATTATTTGGGGCGCATCCTGAAGTTTGCTGCCATAGACAGCGTACCATTTGTTTACTGCAGCAAATATTTCTATTGCTGGTAATTTGGCTGATCTCTTTTCGGAGTCCGTTAGCGGCGCTATAAGTCCCATGATTTCACGGCGCTTCGCCCGTTCGATCAGCCAGGCTTCATTCTTTGTTCTTTGGCGCGTTGTTCCACGGTAGCGCACACCCTCTAGCGTGAAATCATACCAATATGTCATCCCGCGTTTCCGTATAGCCATCACATTCCCGAAAAATGATCATCTAAAATCAATTTATCACGAAAGATATACATTTGAAGTCAAATTATGTACATCGATCTAACAACTACAAATAACAGTATTTTACAGCGATGAACTAATTAAACTATTGCAACAAAAAAACAGGGGCATGCGCAAATGCGCGCCATTAATGCTTATTGTTTAATTGAATAAAATTAGAATGCTATAAAGCGTATTCGATTTTCAAGAAAGCAAATGAGCCTAAAGCGATCTTGATTTGACATCTCTCTTTCTGACGAATTTTGTCATTTGCGTATCAGCCCGAATTCAGAGCTTTGTAGACGGCCCCGCGCGAGCATCCGAGCGCCTTTGCGATGGCGGTCGCGCCCTGTCCCTCGGCATGCATCGCGCGGATGCGCTCGTGATCGAGCATGACAGGACGCCCCTTGTAGACGCCTTCGGCCTTCGCCTTCTCGATCCCCGCCCTCTGGCGCTCACGAATGAAGGCAAGCTCCATTTCGGCGACAAGACCGAACACGGTCAGCATGGCCTTCCCCATCGGTCCCGCCGTCGAGATGTCCGGCTCAAGGACGCGAAGGAACGCGCCGCGCTGCTCGATCTCGTGGACGATGTTGAGCACGTCCCGCGTGGAGCGCCCGAGCCGATCCAGCTTCACGACCACGAGCGTGTCTCCGGGGCGGATGAAGTCGAGGAGGTTCTGAGCTCGGTGCGCCCGTCGCGGGTGCGTCCTGAAGCTTTCTCTTCGCGGATCGTATGGCAGCCGGCGGCTTGAAGGCGGGTCACCTGCGTGGCGGTGTCCTGCGATGAGGATGAAACGCGAGCGTATCCGAACACGGTCATGGCGGCGTCCTCGATGTTCACTTAGGGTCAAGACCCTCATCAACTATCGCTCACTAAATCAGAAGTCAACCCATAGTGAACGCCAGACGCGCCGTCCGTGAACGCTCACCATGGGTGTACCCAAAGTGAACGGCGGTGGTCTGTGGCGTATGGCGTCCCGCTCCAGCGCGGATGCTCGCCCCGTCGTGATGGCGACGCCCCCCCCCCAGCCCCTTCGTGCGCAAACCGCAGCCGGCAGAGAGGCGAGGGGGCGGGGGGAGTCGCTTCCGGCGGCGCCTACGAGGGGGGCTTCGCGAATTTTTCCGGTGAAAAACTCAAGGGCGGCGGTCTATCGTTGCGTATTCACTGCATCAATATGCGCCCACGCCACGAATTGCATTTCGACGGCCACTGATCGAAGTCGTTGGATTGGCCATGCATCGAGCGTAATCCATCCGAATTCTGACGCGGGACTCAATCACCGATCGCCCTACGTCGTGGTGCGCTCAACAGGGCCGTGAGCGGATAGAGCTTTACGCGGAAGACGGCCCCGCATGGGTAGCATTCTCGCCGGCGTTCCAGCGGGAGCATTGAGGGTCGCTGCACCGTCGCTCGATGTGGGAAGTGTGAGGGACAGTCGCTGAGCATCCGCTCCTGACTGTCTAGAGAAAGCACGTCTTGAGCGGTCGGCAGGGGGAGGTAAGCCCTCGAAAGTCCCTAGAAAGCCCTCAGGAGGCCAGTGAGGCCACTTCGGAGATGTGTCGGCTAGGGTAGTAGCCAAATGGCGTGAATGCCGCTCTTAGGTCTTCCTATGCCATTCTGGGGGCATTCACCATTTTCGGCTGCCTCACAACGCTCGCAAGCGGAGACTTGACGTGAGTCGCGGGCTGGACACAAGCGTCAGCCCTTGATCGAGACATGGGTCATCTTCGGCATCCAACGAAAAAATCAGAGGCTGGCCTCATGGGCGACGATGTGTGGGATCACCGGGTCGCGTCCCCTGTCTGATCTCTGACTGATCCCGGGTAGAACCTAGGCAGGCATCTCTGGGCGGGGGTGATACCGGCGACGATCACCCTCCTGTGCGTGAAACCCCATGGGTTAAGAACACCGGGCAGGATCGGTAGTGAAGAGCCTGGGTTTGGATCGCCGGGCAGCATCCCATGTCGGACCACTAGCGGACCCTTGGTAGACCCTAAGTCAACATCTCTGGGTGGGGGGGATCTCCTCCCCATCCCCCCCCCTCGGTGGGTAAGACCCCATAGGTGAGCCCATGGGTAACATCTCCGGGTAGATCGTAGGGTAGCATCCCTAAGTATGACCTCCGGGTAGCCTCCCATGGTTAGACCTATGGTGTACTCGACGGTAGCTTCCAAGGTAGCTTCCAAGGTAGCTTCCTATAGTAGCTACTCTAGGAGTATCAATCATGGAGTATCAACCCGGGGGAGGGTCTGGGTTTCGATAGGCCCAATTAAAAGAATCCCTTAAATATCAAGGATTTACATGGGTCCTGTCTCGGTCAGAACGAGCGGCCTGTCACGGCGCTCGGGGCGGCGAGATGTGGGGCCTCTTCTAGGGGTGTCCGCATCCGACCCGCGTTGATGGTGTCATGCCAAAAACTTCAGTGATATCATGGGGTTGAAAAACGGGGGCCTCGCGAATTCTCCCTGGATGGAGTCCCGAGACGACAACAATCTGGCCGTGGCGGACAGTGCTGCGGCTTGTCTTGCAGCAGCCCCTTGCCCGGTGCCCTTGAGCCTGTAGGGAGGCCTTCGAGCCCTCCAACGCGCGGATCAAACCTGATCGCGCAGCTCTTCGTAGAGACGTCCAGGCCCCAACAGGACACCCTTCAGCCCTTCACGGACCTGTCTCTTATACACATCTGACGCTGCCGAC
>NZ_JBLZFZ010000133.1:0-4165 GCF_050753385.1 Pantanalinema rosaneae CENA516 | reverse complement strand
TTCGTCGGCAGCGTCAGATGTGTATAAGAGACAGGATGGGGGAGATGGGGGAGATGGGGAGACAAATGATTTTCTAAGTTACCTTCCCTATCTCCCTACCTTCCCACCTTCCCCACCTTCCTTATCTTGACTCCGGTGCAACGAACCCCAAATCCGTCCCCTTCCCTGCATGAACCAGGGCTAACCTTTCATACCGTTGGGCATGGGTAATCAAATCTGCGGCTTCTTGATCCGAGACTTGCCGCACTACCTTGCCGGGAATGCCGACTACCAGCGATCGCGGAGGCACATCTTTAGTCACAACGGCTCCCGCCCCAATGATGCTGCCTGTACCCACCCGGACTCCATCTAATACAGTGGCACCAATGCCAATTAAGCAACCTGGCTCAATCTGGGCACCGTGAACGACGGCTCGATGCCCAACTGTTACGTGATCCTCCAAAATCGTAGGTAGACCCGGATCACCGTGTAGAATGGCTCCATCTTGAATATTTGTGCAGGCTCCTAGAACAATTTGTTCAACGTCTCCTCGCACAACGGCTCCATACCAAATGCTGACTCCTGGCGCGATCGTCACCTGCCCGATCACCGTGGCATTTGCCGCAATAAAGGCGGCCTGGGAACAGTCGGGTGGAGTCCAGAATGCCGGAGAATCCAGGGAACGATCGCACGAATTATTCACGATTAAAAAAATTGCTGTTAGAGTGCCAGTAGAATCCTTGAGAGAGTAGCAACTCCCCGTAGCTATAATAAAACCACTGGCACTGAGTATTACGAAAACTGCCTTTATCGCTCTGAATGATCAACCCCGCTTTGCAGTATCCCATCTTTGGTCCAGAGATTCAGTGCCCCCACTGCCGCCAAACGATCCCGGCACTGACCCTAACTGACACATATCTGTGCCAGCGGCATGGTGCGTTTGAAGCGAACCCGAAAACGGGTGAGTTAATTCATCTTCAGTCTGGACGACACTGGAAGCAGTGGGAAAATGAATGGTATCGCCAACATACCCATCCCGATGGTATTCGATTTGAGATTCATGAAGCCCTCGATCGCCTGTATACCCAGGGCTATCGGGCTACACGGGTGATCATTGCCCAACGCTATAAAGACTTGATCAGCACCTATCTGGAGCGTAGCACTCCCTGGCGAGGGCAAACGGATGCTCCGCGACCTCGGTTATATGGGCTACCGGTGGAGTTTAGTCCAGATCCGGCTGAAGCTCCCTGCTGGGAAGTGATTAACTTTGATCTGGAGAAGGAACCCGGTGCCCCGGTGCGTTACCCTTACTTCCGCTTATTTGAGTGATCGTCTATGCTCCATAGCTAACGGCGGTGGAGGAATAGTTATCGGTTTGGGTCAGCACTTCAAATAGACCCAGTTGTTTGGCTTGCTTAAAGGCCTTTTCCAGGGAAACGCCCTGGCGAGTCGCGATATGCATCAGGGCGATCGCCGCTGATCGTACCGCATTGTCACAATGGACGAGGGTTGGCTTGGGCAGACTATTAATCTGCTGCAAAATCCGTGTGGCGGTTTCGTCGTCTACCGTGTCTGGTTTGAACGGGAAATTGAGGTAATACAGTCCCGCCAGTTCAACTTTCTGCTGTTCATTCACTAAAAACCCGATCTCGTCTGGCGATCGCAGATTCAAGACTGAGCGAAACCCTTCCTGGGCAAGCTGAGGCAACTGGTCAACAGTAATCTGTCCGGCGATCGACAATTCATCGGTAATTTTTCTAATTGGTTCCATTGCCGTCTCCCTCACCGTTGCCTGGTGGCAGCTAGCAGTTGACTGTAGCCGTTAAAACTCTGATGATTGCTTATTCATGAGGGTAGGCGAACAATTTGAGGAACTTGTGAAGAAAAGATTAGTTCCAGCCCAATACTGCCGCTACTTGTGCAGCTAATTGCAATGGATCAAACGGCTTGGCGATCGTGGCTTTGACTCCTAGTTCGGTATAGCGTTGGCGATCGGAAGCCTGAACCTTGGCGGTCAGCAGAATCACTGGAATGGGTTGAGTCGTGGGATTGCCCTGTAACGCCTGGAAGGTGGCAACGCCATCCATATCCGGCATCATGACATCGAGCAGAATGGCATCTGGTTGTTCTGCGGTTGCCTTGGTAATGCCTTCCTTGCCAGAACTAGCGGTGCTAACTTGCCAGCCTGCTACAGTGCGTAAACAAATTTGGGCAATCTCCTGAATATAAGGTTCGTTGTCAATTACCAGAATATGTTTTGAAGTCGTCATAGAGAATTGTGGCAAGTAGCCATAGGGAGGACGATCGATTAAGCAACTTCCGAGACGAGAGGCAGGGTAAAGCGAAAAATACTGCCCTGTCCCAGTTCACTTTCTACCCAAATATCTCCCCCATGCTGCTGCACAATACTTCGGCAGATGGCTAACCCCAACCCTGTGCCATCCTGATTACGGGAATCGGAAGCATCCACTTGTTGAAACCGCTCAAAAATCTTGCCTAACTTGTCGGCAGGAATGCCCCGTCCCTGGTCTTTGACGGTAAATAGAATGTGAGCTGTAGCCGTAGGGGTTGGGAGGGAGGATGAGGACGATGGGGAAAATGAGGGGGATAGGGAGGATGGGGCGAGTTGTTCGGTAGTGTGCCGCCTCAGTGCCTCAGGGGA
Source organism: Pantanalinema rosaneae CENA516 (assembly GCF_050753385.1). Lineage (NCBI taxonomy): Bacteria > Bacillati > Cyanobacteriota > Cyanophyceae > Leptolyngbyales > Leptolyngbyaceae > Pantanalinema > Pantanalinema rosaneae. The sequence continues at coordinate 1,524 of NZ_JBLZFZ010000133.1, read as the reverse complement.
TTGGGGATCGGGATCTCCAGGTTGGAGCAAGGTGGCAGATAGCCAAACGGTCTGTCCCCGAGGCGAGAACTTGATGGCATTACTGAGCAGGTTAGTGAGGGTTTGAATAATCCGATCGCCGTCGGCTTGTAACTCCACCGATGTAGGAGATACCGATAGAGTAATTCCCGCTTTATCTGCGATCGGCTGCATGATATTAACGGCTTGACTGATCAAATTCGTAGTATTGCAGGTAGCCAATTCCATCCGCACTTTGCCCGATTCGATCCGTTCAATGTCCAGCACGTCATTGATTAACCGCACTAAGCGATCGGTACTTTCTACCGCAATTTGCAATAACCGTTGGCTTGTTTCTGGTTCCGCATTCAAGAGTCCACTCGCCAACATTCTCAGGGAACCGTGAATCGAGGTTAGTGGGGTTCGCAGTTCGTGACTGACGACAGAAATGAATTCATCTTTCATCCGTTCGACCATCTCACGATCGCTGATGTCTCGCAGAATCACGGTATAAACGCGATCGTTACCCATTTCCAATTTTGAGATCGAGGCTTCGGCGGGAAACTCTTCCCCATTTTTGCGACGACCATAGATGGTGCCCCGTTCTCCCATCCGACGGGCAGGACTGACCGATTGCCCAAACTCCTTGACATGCTGGCGATGCCCCAAAACCGCCCGAATCGGTAACAGAATATCGAGTGGTTGCCCTAATGCCTCCCGCGCCGTGTAACCAAAGATTTTCTCGGCTCCCTGGTTAAACAGGGTAATACACTGCGTTTGATCGACGGAAATAATCGCATCATCCGCAATCTCTAGAATGCCAGCGAATCGGGCTTGAGATACGCGGAGGGCAGCTTCAATCCGTTTCCGTTCCTCCAGTTCTAATTGCAATCGGCGATTGACACTGACCAACTCAGCAGTGCGTTCAGCCACTCGTAATTCGGTTTCGTCCTTGGTCTTGCGGAGAGCTTGCTCCTGGCGTTGTTGGGCGGCTGTAGTGGAAGCGAGATCGGCTAAATGGCGATGCAATTCTAGCTGGGTCATTACCTGTCGTCCCAGGGTTTGTAAGGCCGTAATTTGCTTGGGACTGAGGGTTTGGGGGGCTGGATCAAGCACCGCCAGGGTGCCCAGGGCATAGCCATCGGCGGTAATTAACGGGACTCCGGCATAAAACCGAATTTTGGGCGCCGCTGTGACCAGAGGATGGTTAATAAACCGACTGTCGATCGCGGTATCGGGAATGATCAACATATCGGCATGCAGGATGGTGTAGGCACACAAGGTAGCATGACGCGGTAATTCGGTCGCCTCAAATCCCACTTTGGATTTAAACCATTGGCGATCGGCATCGATCAAGCTAATCCAGGCGATCGTGGTATCGCTAATCTGTACAGCCAGATTGACCAGATCATCAAAGGTCGGTTCTGGATCTGTATCAAGGATGTGGTACTGGCGCAGGGCAAGCAGACGAGCGGCTTCGTTGTCGGGGTGGGGAGAGGGGGTAGTTGCTGTCTCTTATACACATCT
>NZ_JBLZFZ010000132.1:0-4260 GCF_050753385.1 Pantanalinema rosaneae CENA516 | reverse complement strand
AGATGTGTATAAGAGACAGTCTTTATACGTGGTGCAATTTGCCAGTTCAAACTCTTCATATTCATTGAACTGAATAAAGATAGAAGAGGAAAGTTCTTTTTCAGTATCATATTGTTCGTTTTTTTTACTTTGAATTGTAATCTTTCCAAGCGCGCTGTTACTAATGGTAGTTCCTATACTTTTATGGTTATTCAATGAAGATGAAAGTGTAAATTTAATACATGTCGTTGCATGAGTTTTCTCAACCTGATTTAATAAATCCGCGATTATTTGATTTTCCAATTTCACATCTTGTTTTTCAAAATGTTTTAGAAATTTCAGGAAGTAATCGGGATATTCTTTGTCATCTGAGAATGAAAATTGAATTTTTCGCGTCTTTACCTTGTCCTTCACGACTTCGTTGTAATTTCCTAAGTCTGTGTAGTCACCTCTAAGTTTTAAATTGCTTTCTAGTGGCGAATCTATAGTCTGCTTCAATGACAGGAGGAATTTTAATAATGAGCTTTTCCCTCCACTATTTTCACCTATTAAGATATTTATCCGTGAAAATTGAAGTGATTGATTTTCGAAATTTCTGAAGTTATGAATATTTAATTTCATGTTTTTGTTTTTGCATCCTTAAAAATAACAGGAAAAAAGTTTGGTCAAAGGATATGTTGTGGGTTTAATTTTCGGATTCCTGGGAAACGGTCAAAGTTGCTAAATTAACGCTGCTTATCCAGCCATCCATGCTATCTGTCATTATTTATTTTACAAAACTAGTGAGAAGTCTATTCTGAGCGGTTCTAGGCTGGTTTGGCAGCCGTGTTTCAAGTAGCTTGCAGCGTACGAAGAACTTTGGAGAGCGGGTAACAGTGCTGAAGTGGCGTCCGCACCCCCGGTGACTTCCAGAACCTGGCTTCGGGAGCCTCAGCCGGCGGCCCTCGCCCCCCCCAATCCTTAAATTTATCGTAAAAAACACCCCCGCTGTTTGGTAATTGTAAAATATACTATAACTTGTCCGGGCAAATCCTAAATTGCTGTTGGATGAAGGGACTTTTATTAACGGGTGGGTTGTGGTTGCTGGGGCTGTTGGCCACGCAGGCGCAGCCGGTGCATACCGAAGTGCGGAAAGATGCACAGGGGCACTATACCATTTTTAGGGCGGGAGCGCCTTATTATGTAAAAGGAGCGGGGGGCTCGGTCTACCTGCCCGAGGTGGTGGCGGCCGGGGGCAACTCCATACGCACTTGGGGCACCGAAAATGCCCGGCAAATACTCGACGAAGCCCACAAACACGGCCTCACCGTGATGATGGGCCTGTGGCTGCAGCACGAGCGCCATGGTTTCGATTACGACGATTCAGTAGCCGTGCGCAAACAAAAGGAAGCCTTCCGCCGCGAGGTGCTGGCCCTCAAAGACCATCCGGCCCTGCTGTGCTGGGGCGTGGGCAATGAGGTAGACCTCAATTACAGCAATACCAATGTGTGGTATGCGGTAGAAGACATCGCCAAAATGATCAAAGAACTCGATCCGCACCATCCCACCACCACCGTAACGGCCGGATTGGATTCGGTGGAGGTGCAGCTCATCAAAGAACGCTGCCCCAGCCTCGATTTTTACAGCATCAATACCTATGGCGACCTCGACAAACTGCCTTCGCAAATCCGCCGCTGGGGCTGGGACGGTCCCTACATGATCACCGAATGGGGCCCCAATGGCCACTGGGAAGTAAAACGCGCGCCCTGGGGTGCCCCGCTCGAACAGAGCAGCGCCCAAAAGGCCGAAAGTTATACCCGCCGCTACCAGGATAAAATTTGGGCCGAGCGCCCGTGGTGCATGGGTTCGTATGTGTTCTTGTGGGGACAAAAACAGGAAACCACGCCCACCTGGTACGGCATTTTTACCGAATACAAAGAAAAAACCGAAACCCTTTGGGCCATTGCCCAGGCCTGGAAAAGCGAAAACCAGTCGGCACCTGTATCGCTGGGCGCCTGGCAACAGCCTTATTTGATGACCACGGCCGGCGAACCCATCGTTTTGCCTTTGGCGCTGCGTACCGATAATATAGATAAGGTGAATCTGCGCTACGAAATCATCCCCGAAAGCCAGGACATCAAATCGGGCGGCGATGTAGAAGGCCGCCCTGCAAGCATCGAACGCAAAAAAGTGCGCCGGTTCAACGGCACCAACCTCTCGCTCGATGCACCCCTTGCCGAAGGTGCTTACCGCATTTTTGTTTATGCCGAAAAGGGCGGCTGGGTGGCTTACGGCAATGTGCCGCTTTTTGTAAAACCCCTGGCGCCGAGTGCGCGTCCCCGCAAGGCCGTGCAATTCGAAACCTTCAGCCAACTGCCATGAACAAACCAATCCGTTCTTTATTTGCGGCAATGGGCCTGCTGGGTGCCACGGCGGCCTGGGCCCAACCGGCTGCTCCGGCGCTTTTGCCCATCGACAGTACGGCCACGGCCAGCACGGCCGCCAAACCGGCCTTGCGCTCCACCTTGTGGCGCTTGTTTGTGGATAGCAATGCCGCAGTGGCCGCCACCGACTTCGGTACCTTCCCCAAAATGGAGCCGGCGCGTTTGCGCTCGCTCAATGTGAATGGCTTCTACCGCTTTTTTGGTACCTACCGCAATATGCCCACGGCCTATGAGTTTCTGCCCGATGTAAACATGCCGCGGCGCGAGGTGTTCATTGGCGACGATACCCAATTGCCCAACCTGCTGATCAACATCAACGGCAAATCAAGGGCAGGGGTGAGCTGGGGCCTCGATTTGTTCGCCTTCCAATTCATGGACCGGCCGGGTTTGTCGGCATACAGTCCCGCCACGCCCGATACCGCCCGCCCCAACATCGACTTCCCCCTCGGTTCACCCCGCCTCGGCCAGAGCATGCTGCTGAACCTGGGCATGAACCTATTTGCCACGGTGCCCACGGCTTTGGGTCCGCTGAACATCAAACTCGGCGGCATCCACTGGGAAGACATGAGCGACCTCACCATGGGGGCTTATACCGCTTACGAGCGTTATATGTTGTTCGACCGCAACCCCTGGGACCCCATTGGCAACAGCGTACAAGAACGCTACAACCGCTATGTAGATGCAGGTCGGGTAGATCAGGAAGAACGCTGGGGCAAACGCGCCTTTGCGGGAGCCATCCTCAGCATGAGCCAGCTGCCCAAAAACCAGAGCGTGAAATTCATGTTCGGCAAAAACGAGCAGAACGGCGGTTTCGACCGGCGTCCGAATGCCGCCTGGGGCGGTCAGTACCAATGGTTGGTGAACAGCCACTGGCGTTTGGGTGTGCAAACCATGAACCAGCGCTCGTACCAAGACAGTTTGTTGACGCAGCGTTTCGGCTCGCAAATCCATACCGTTAAAATCAGCCATTTGTTGTCGAAAGTGAATTTCGATATCGAAGCCGGTTATTCGGGTTACCAATCGGCCCAGCTAGGGCAGCGCGGTGGTTTGGTAGCCCAGGGCAAATTGCGTTACCAAATCAACCAGCGCTGGCGGCTGTTTGGTCAGGCCTATTACATCGATCCGGGGGCCGTAAACAACGTAGGTGCTTTTGTGAACACCAGCGTGGCCGAGGCTGCCATTTCCAACATCCCGGCCGGACAAGCGGGCAGCGGTGCCTTGCTTTTCCCCAGTGGTTCGTCCTTGTTGGGCTTCGGACAGCTGGCCAACAACCGCCAGGGCATCGACCTCAACGTGGGTTTCCAGCCTGCGAACATCTACCTCTCGGGTGGTTACAGTTTGAGTCGAGAAATCACTACCGGTGCCAGCAACATTTCGTTTGGGCGTCCGGTAAATGCACTCACCCGCAGCCGTTTTTACCGCTGGGGTTTTCCGCAGGCGGTGGGTCCGTATGGCCGCACCAATGTGTTGTACCGCAGCACCTACGACCGCATCAATTTCCCGCGGGCCATCAACGAAGCCCTGTATTTTTCGCAGCTCGAATTGCAGGCGCTCTACCGCATCCGCTTGGCGGGCAAGGTATTGGTGTTTAACCACCTCATGCGTGCGGCCTCAGTACAAACCGATGCGGCCCTCCTCAAAACCGCACCGCAGGCCATTTTGCGCCAGTATGCCAGCGAAAACGAACTCTATTTGCAGTGGAACAGTCGCCTCACCTTTGTATTCATGACCAGCGGCGACATTACCCTGGGTGGTTTGGCCACGGGCGTGAACATCAATGGGCGTCCGTTGGAGCAATACGGCGCTGCCCGCGGCATCGGCATCGACATTTGGGCCGCCGACAATGCTGTCTCTTATA
>NZ_JBLZFZ010000131.1:0-4255 GCF_050753385.1 Pantanalinema rosaneae CENA516 | reverse complement strand
AGATGTGTATAAGAGACAGGAGTGGGGAGGTGGGATGAATCAATGTGCTGCACTTGTCTACAATTAAGTGACAACTAATAGCAGGAGTTGGTGCTTCTATCCCTTTAGCTTTTAATTGGCTGGCAAATCAAATGCTAATCATTGTTCTGGTAGCAAATCTATTGATTGGCTTAACTTGTCTGTTTGTTGCCTGGCAAGTTTGGCAGTTGCGGCGCAGTTTAGCTCAGGTGACTCAGACGTTACTTTATGTTGAAGAAGCGGTACATGGTGTCCTATACGGTGCTCCCGGAGCAATTTTGATTGCTAAACAAGGGACTTACCAACTCCGCAAAAACTATCGCCAGCTTGAGGGTCAGTTGCAACGGATGCAGAAGGTGATGGGACTATTGAGTCTGGGGCAATTCCTGTGGCAACGTCGGGGTGTGCGTTTTCGGCGATCGCGATCGCTGCGTTAGGTCAAAATGAGCAGGCAGATGGTGGCGATCGCTGTTTCAGCTTACTAAGGAGAGTATGAGGACGGATAGTGGACTCTTACCAGAGGTGAGTTGATGTTGGGGTAGATTAGATTAGGTGGAACGGGGTTCAGCAATATGCAAAGGATAGAGCTTAACAATGTCAAATAATCGCTCTGGAGCATTTTTCGGTGGATTGCTGTTGGGTGCAGCGGTGGGCACCATTACAGGTATCCTGATTGCCCCTCGTTCGGGTCGGGAAACTCGTCAATTGTTGAAAAAGTCTGCGGATGCTTTGCCTGAACTGGCAGAGGATTTGTCAACCAGTGTGCAACTCCAGGCGGATCGCCTATCAGAAACGGCGTTGCGGAATTGGGATAGTACCTTAGTGCGGCTTAAGGACGCGATCGCGGCTGGTTTGGAGGCCAGCCAACGGGAACCACAGACGGTAGAAACGACGGTGACCGATCTTTCGTCCACGACCAGTCCCTCCATGCGTGATCCTTTGCTGTAGGCAACCCTACTGTGACCGAACCTCTTTTCTGGCTAGTTTTATCACTGCTGTTCGTCACCATTAGTCTGACGATCGTTTTGGTGGTCGCCATTCCAACGTTGTTAGAGTTGGGACGGGCAGCTCGAAGTGCTGAAAAATTGTTTGACACCCTCCGACGGGAGTTTCCGCCGACCTTGGAGGCAATTCGGTTAACGGGTCTGGAAATTAGTGATTTAACGGATGATGTCAGCCAGGGGGTGCAAAGCGCCAACCAGGTGGTGCAGCAGGTGGATCAAAGTTTGAGTGGGGTTCGGCAGCAAGCCCGCAAAGTCCACGTAGGGACTCGTAACGTTATGACTGGGATCAAAGCCGCCTGGAAAACCTTCACCAAACCACAACCCTCCGTCAGTCCCCGTCGATCGGTCGATCGCTTACCTCCCGGTCGGTTAGAACCGGAAATGGATGCGTTGCGAGAACAGCCCAATTCCCACCGGATGTTAGAGGGTTTGCCGTATCCGCAGGATGCTGGTGTAGTCACCAACCAAAGTGCGGTTGATCCGGATGAACTCCCGGCGCGATCGTCCTCTCCAGCGAAACCTATGTCAGACTCCGATCCCCGCTATCTCACGGCAAGTGGTCGAGACGATACGACGATCGAAGACTCCCCGGAAGACGGCTCTTACTGGGAACGCTGATCGGTTGCAGTTAGAGTTTTGAGGGCTACTGCCACGGTCTGACAAACCTCAGTCCAGTGATTGTAGCGCGTCTGCCGAAATAGCCGCGCATTGGGATACCAGGGGCTATCCTGCCGTTGCAGCAGCCAGCGCCAGTCTGGAGAAGCAGATAGCAGGATCCAGACGGGTTTACCCAAGGCTCCCGCCAGGTGGGCAACGGAGGTATCAACTGAAATGATTAAACCGAGTTGAGCGATCGCGGCAGCCGTATCGGCAAAATCATGCAAATGAGAACTGAGATCTTGAATGGGAAATCGATCGGTCAGTTCATGGCGGTGTTCGCCTTTCTGCAAACTATAGAACGTGACATTCGGGGTTTGAAGAATCGGTAAAAATTCCGGTAACGGACACGATCGTTGGCGATCGTTAGAGTGCTGAGGGTCGCCGCCCCAAACCAAGCCAACCTTAAGATTCCCCATTGGCTCGGGGGATAGCTCGACGCGATCGGTTGGGGCTGCGAGATAGGGAATCGTTGCCGGAATGGTCGCTAAGGCAGTCGCGAAAATCCGTGGCAAACTGAGTAGCGAAGCCTGTACTGCAAAGTCGGGGAGTGGTTCACCCAGGGGGATAACGTGCTGCACCCCCGGCATGTTCTGGAATAACCGGACTAAAGGGGGCTGACATTCCAGAATCACCTGTCCACCTCGCTGCATCACGAGTGGCACATAGCGAACAAATTGCATCGTGTCACCGAATCCTGCCCCAGCTTCGGCATACAGCAAAATCGGTTTGCCGTTTAATGGTGAGCCATTCCAGACGGGTTGGGCAAACGATCGGGGAGAGGATACCATGCCTAGTCGCCACTGGTCGTACTCTGCAAAGCCCTGCTGTAAGTCACCCGAAATTAATCGGGCGCGAATCCGACTGCCGCGTAATTTGACATGCTGGGGAAATTGCGCGATCGCTTGGTCATATAACGCGATCGCAGCGGCGATCTCACCTCGATCCTGCAAGGCATCGCCTAATTCTCGATAAGCATCGGGATGATTCGGTCGCAGTTGTAACGCCGTTTGGTAGTGAGCAATCGCCTGATCCAGATTGCCCTGCTCCTTATAAACGCTTCCCAGGTTGCTGTGTGCCTCTGGTAGATTGGGCTGGATCTGAATTGCCTTGTGGTATCGTGCGATCGCGGCGGTTAACTTCCCCTGCTGCTGTAGGGTAGTGCCCAGATTGATTAAGGCATGGGGGTTGTCTGGCTGTAACCGCAGGGCGGCATGGTAGTGCTCGATCGCAGCGGTTAGACTACCCTGTTGCTGTAACGCGGCTCCCAGGTTGATATGGGCATCCGGAAAGTTCGGTTGGGCAGTGAGCGCCCTTCGATACCAGGCGATCGCGGCTGTCACCTGTCCCGTTTGCTGGGCGACTAATCCCAATAAATATAGGGCGTTAGGCTGATCGGGCTGCTGGTGTAAGACCTGACGATACAGTTGCTCGGCGGCAACCAATTGTCCTGTCTGATGGAGTTTGATAGCTGTAGCCAGGAGTTCCGCGATCGTAGACATCCCTTAAATTCCATGACTTTTACCAATCACCCAATGCCGCCGGAAAAAGCGAGATAACGCCGATTCTTCTAGCGTCAGGCAAATTGGGCGACCATGCGGACAGGTGCGGGGATTGCGGGTGCGTTGCCATTGATCCAGTAACGTTTGCATTTCAGTTAAGGATAGGGGTGTGCCGTTCCGAATCGCACTACGACAGGCGGTCGCCACTTGGGCTGTTTGCAAATCTCCCCCTAAGCTCAGTTCCATCAACGCTTCCGCACAATCTTCACGGGTTGCCAATGGTGCAGGTGCAGATCGGGCTGCCCAAACCTGCTCACCAAATGGTTCGATGTCAATTCCCAGCCGTTGTAGTTGTTCCACCTGTGCCGAAGTCAGTTGATTTAGCAGCACAAATGGCTCTAACGGCACCATCTGCCAGCGATCGCATAACTGCTCATACAATACCCGCTCATGGGCAATATGTTGTTCAATTAACCACACGCCACTGGGATGTTCCGCCAGGATATACCGATTGTGAACCTGAGCGATCGCCCGAATTAAACTTAGCCCCGTCACTTCCGGATCGGCAGCTAACGCCGCGTTCTCTAACTCATCAGGCTCGGGGATCACATGATATTGACCGTTCGCTTCAGCCGTTTTCAACAGTTGCCCCATCCGAGACGAGTAAAGACTATCGGGGACACTGGTGGCATTCAGGCGTAAAGCCTGCTCGATCGCCTGAGTAATTTGCTGCTGCCAGCTTGCCAAATGATGCAGGTAAACCTCCGATTTAGCCGGAGTCCGGTTCCAGTCAATCTGCTCCGGCGGCACCCGCAAATGCACCAAGCAAACGGGATAGCGATCGCGGGGCACTGTCCGTCGTAACCCACTCAAAATCGTCTGTTCTAACTCCGGTGACTGCACAAAGCGTCCATTTACAGCGACCTTGATCCAATCTGGACGATGGCGATGGCAGCGATCGGGTAGTCCTAGTAGGAGGTAAGAGGGTAAGGATGGGGAGGGTAAGGAGGATGAGGAGGGTAAGGAGGATGAACGTATATCTCCCCCATCTCCCCCTGTCTCTTATACACATCT
>NZ_JBLZFZ010000130.1:0-4449 GCF_050753385.1 Pantanalinema rosaneae CENA516 | reverse complement strand
GTTTACCCTGGCGCAAATTGAACTGGAAAGTGAAGACCTGAACTTAAGTGTGCGATCGTATGAGCCGCTAGAAGACAACTATTTGCTGAAGCTAACCGCCAATCGCTTAGTCAACTCTAAAGCCCTATCCCGCCGCATCTTTCAGCTTTATCCAGACATTAAGCAGCACTTTCTGGCTCAACGCAATGACATCCTGAAGACGATCGGGATTACCCGGCACTCCGATCATCCCGACCCCACCCTGGAACCGCCCCCCAAAGCAACTCCCCCTGATCCCCAGTCGCCAGCGCTGGCCGATCGCCAATCTCGTTTGTATCGGGAAGTGGTGCGGCAAATCCAACATATTCTTAACTCCCAGGTGCCGGATCAGTTTGTGGATAGTGTGCAGCGCTTACTAGATTTCCTTAAAGGTCAAGGGATTTCTACCCGAGAGATTCAAAAGCGGCTGATTGGGCAAGCCATTTTGCAACGTGCCAAACTGGATGAAGGCTTCCGCGAACAATTGATTCGCTGGGAGAAAAGCGCTTCCGAAGAGGAACGTCTCTCCACCGTCGGTCATGCGGTACGGATGGCGATCGCGATGCTGTGGAACCAATTTTTGTAAGACTGAGACATTCAGCCACCGATCGCGATTCCGTAAGCCCCATCACTCGGCTTGAAGTTACCAAGCAATGACTCTACACCGCTCTCTCGCTGGCATAGCGGGGAGAAGATGAAATGCTACAAGAACGAAATATATTGAACGATCGCTACCGGCTGCAAACCAAACTGGGGCAAACCGCCGGACGGCAAACCTGGCTGGCAGAAGATTTGGCAACCGCACCCACTCAAACCGTGATTGTCAAACTACTGGCATTTGCGGATCAGGTGAATTGGGACACGCTGAAACTGTTTGAACGGGAAGCCAGTATTCTGCGGCAACTCGATCATCCGATGATTCCCAAATATCGCAACTATTTCTCGATCGACGATCGGGTGTTATGGTTTGGGCTGGTGCAGGACTACATTCCCGGTGATTCCCTCAAAGACTTATTGGCTCAGGGTAAGCGGTTCTCGGCAGCCCAGGTACGGGAAATGGCGATCGAAATTCTGGCAATTTTAATCTACTTGCATGAACTCAGCCCCCCTGTCCTGCACCGCGATCTCAAACCCAGTAACTTAATTCTCGGTGAAGATCAGCGCATTCATGTGATTGACTTTGGGGCGGTACAAGATCGGGCGGCAGTGGAAGGTGCCACATTTACTGTAGTTGGCACCTACGGGTACGCTCCTATGGAGCAATTTGGCGGTCGCACCGTTCCTGCCTCTGACCTGTATTCCTTAGGAGCGACGTTAATTCACCTGCTGACGGGCACTGCTCCCGCCGATCTACCCCAACGCCAACTGCGGATTCAGTTCAATCATTTGGTCAGCCTGAATCCCGCCTTCGTGCAGTGGATCGAGCGCTTGACAAACCCAGATGTTGCCGAACGATTCCCAACTGCCCGCCAAGCGTTAACCGCCCTCACCGCCCGGAACCCGGAGCGAGCTGCTAGTTCCCATGAATCCCACCGTCTGTCTCGATCGCCGCAATCCGCGATCATCTTCGATCGTCCAATGTTCACCAAAGTGGAAGTGAGGACTTCTCCGGATGAACTGATCGTCAAAATTCCTGGCGAGTCGAAAGCAGGGTATGGAGCCATTGCTGGAGCAGGATTACTGGGGCTAGGTTTGCTCCTGTCAATCCTCAGCCATTTTCCTATCTTTCCGCTCTTGATCGTGGGTGTTGTCCTTTTAGTGGGTGGCATTAATGGTAGTGCCGTCACCCTGGCAATTCTGACTCACAAAAGCTTCACACTGATGCAAGAGATTAAACTGCCATTCTATGAAACCGCTAATCGGCTAGGCAGTTGTAGCCTTGCTGACATTCAGAACATCATTCACCATGATCTACAGTTCCGAGAAGGAAAATCAACCATCACCCGGCGGGTTGTCACTATCCAAACCATTGATGATGATCTTTCGTTTGCCAAAGGATTAAGTCGGGAAGAATGTGCCTGGGTAGTGCAAGAAATGAACCATTGGCTGGACATGCAGCGATCGTGAAGTTTTCCCAATCCTGCTCTAAAGTAAAAGAATGTAACTAACTTCTCAGGAAAGGGCAGCAACACTCATGCGCGTAATTTTAATGACGGGCAAAGGCGGCGTTGGCAAAACGTCCGTTGCAGCAGCAACCGGCTTGCGTTGCGCCGAACTGGGCTATAAAACCCTCGTCCTGAGCACCGATCCGGCACACTCCCTGGCAGACAGCTTTGATATGGAGTTGGGGCATGAGCCTCGCCCAGTCCGTCCTAATCTGTGGGGTGCCGAGCTCGATGCCCTGATGGAGCTTGAGGGCAACTGGGGAGCCGTTAAACGCTACATTACTCAGGTATTACAAGCCCGAGGGCTAGAAGGCGTACAGGCGGAAGAACTGGCGATTCTACCGGGAATGGATGAGATCTTTGGTCTGGTACGGATGAAACGCCATTATGACGAAGGCGATTTCGATGTGCTGATTATTGATTCCGCTCCAACCGGTACAGCCTTGCGGTTGTTGAGTTTGCCAGAGGTGGGTGGCTGGTATATGCGCCGCTTCTACAAACCGTTTCAAGGCATTTCGGTGGCGTTGCGTCCGTTAGTAGAACCCATCTTTAAGCCGATCGCGGGCTTTTCCTTACCAGACAAAGAAGTGATGGATGCGCCCTACGAGTTCTATGAACAGATTGAAGCGCTGGAAAAAGTCCTGACCGATCCGACTCAGACCTCAGTGCGGCTGGTAATGAATCCCGAAAAAATGGTGATTAAGGAATCCCTCCGCGCCCATGCTTACCTGAGTTTGTATAACGTCGCGACCGATCTCGTCGTGGCCAACCGGATTATTCCCGACTCGGTGACCGATCCATTCTTCCAACGCTGGAAAGATCAACAACAAAAATATCGGCAGGAAATTCACGATAATTTTTCGCCCTTGCCGATTAAAGAAGTGCCGCTATACTCCGAGGAAATGTGTGGACTGGAAGCCCTCGATCGCCTGAAGGAAACCCTGTATCCCAATGGTGAAGATCCGGCTCTGGTTTACTACAAGGAAACCACCCTCAGAGTTGTGCAGGAGCAACAACAGTACAGTCTGGAACTCTACCTACCTGGAGTCGCTAAAACCCAGATTGAACTGAGCAAAACCGGGGATGAGTTGAATATTCGGATTGGCAACCATCGCCGGAATCTGGTATTACCCCAAGCCCTGGCCGCCCTACAGCCTGCCGGAGCCAAGATAGAAGAGGATTATCTCAAAATCCGCTTTGCTGATGTCGCCAAAGCTTCCTGAGGCTCTTCAAACAAGGTTGTGAACGGATCAAAACATCTCGCCCGCAATTCCCTAATTTTGGGAAGAAGGGCGAGTTTTGTCTGTTTAAAACCCAAAATTCCTCAACTCTAATTGAGTGAGGAATTCTTAGATATTTCAGGGGTTCACCGCAACGCCGTCTTACCTCAGCTTTTGACCTGGTTAAAACCAGGTGGGTACCATCCTACCGACTTAAAGTTTCCGGGTACATGCCCGGTCTACTGCCGTCAGATTGTTATGTTGGTTCCCTTATTGAAGCAGCATAGATCATAAAACGTTATTGGCAGTCACCAACGCCGCAGTGAATCTTGTTCATCCATTCTAGCGGCTATTCCATCGGTTGGCGAGTGACCTACGGCACAGACACCGATCGCCCCATGATTGGGTTACACCTTAGTTAGATTAGGCTAACATGCAGCGTTGTTGTAATGCCTGCCGCAGCAGATCCTTGTACTCGCAGTTGTCTATGATGTAAGCGCCAAATCGTTCTAGATGCGGATTCATCATCTGAGCATCAAAGAAAGTAAATCGTCGATCGCGCAACCGTTCCACCAATTTCACCATTGCCACTTTCGAGCCATCAGGAATCCGGTAAAACATCGACTCCCCAATAAACGCTCCCCCAATTACCAGCCCCAGAATGCCCCCTGCTAATTCATTGCCTTGCCAGGTTTCAAAACTAAATGCCCAGCCCGCTTGATACAGTTCCCAATAAATTTCCTTGAGAGTGTGAGAAATCCAGGTTGTTTCTCGATCGGCACAGCCCTCAACCACCTCCATAAACGCCTGATTGACCGCCACGGAAAACCGATTCTGGTTCAGAACTCGTTGCAATGATTTGGGATAACGGAAGCGATCGTCGAGAGGAATCAAGGTACGTTGCCGACTGGAATACCAGCCTAAATCCTCACTGGATTCATCTGCCATCAGGAAATAGCCCTGAGCATAGCCTTGAACGATCGCAGGCACATTAAACTTGTTACCAACCAACGGTGTCATCCCTCATTACTGTGGTGGTGAAACAGTAACGATTATAGGGGAGGTGGCGAGGTAGGGAAGATAAGGGCTGTCTCTTATACACATCT
>NZ_JBLZFZ010000129.1:0-4435 GCF_050753385.1 Pantanalinema rosaneae CENA516 | reverse complement strand
AGATGTGTATAAGAGACAGGGGGAGAGGGGGGAGAGGGGAGAAGGCGAACCCGGCGTTGCGATCGGGCTAAGAGTCCCGGAGGGAGAGCAACGCGAACTACCTGGATTAAGGGGGTGTAGTAGTAGGCAGCAACGCGATGCAGCAGTGTCCAGTAATGGGTGGGGAAGAAGCCAGCACTAATGACGGAGTCAATCTCGCGGATCTGGGCTGGATCAAGATGCGTCGGGGGTTCGTGATCACAATGCACCGCGATCGCCCCGACTTGCTGGTTGCCAAATGGCACACTCAAAATATCGCCGGGTTGAACGCTAACTCCCGTCGGCACCCGGTAGGTAAATAATTCCTGGGCACCCGGGCTATCCACCAAGGCATCTACCCACGTTGCCTCAGGCAATGACGATGAAGATACTCCCACGCCTGAAGCCGCCAGAAATGGCAAGAAAGATTGCCCCGGTGAGGTCGCCATGATTCAGAACAAAGCTCGAACGGTTCCCCCATACTGTAGCTTGCCAGGACTGCCAGAAGCAACGGTAGCGGATAAAATGTCAGAAATCCTGATCGGGAGGGGTCGTGTCTGGCTCAATCACATGTTCAATCTGTTCCATCACTTGTTGGGCGATCTGTTCTGGGGAGGCTTTAGCGGCACATAGAACATGGACATCTGCCTGGGCATACAGCGATCGCCGTTGTGCCATTAATTCCTTTAACCGATTGGGCAGGTCAGTCTCTTGCAGCAACGGACGAGTGGTATCCGCTTGTAAGCGTTCCTGGATTTCGTCTAAGGGCACATCCAGCCAGACAATCACCCCATGTCGCAGATAGCTCCAGTTTTCTCGCCGCAACACCATACCGCCGCCTGTGGCAATCACCAGTCGAGTGTAGGAGGTTAATTCTGCCAGCACTTTGGTTTCCAGTGTCCGAAATTCCGCTTCTCCGGTGGTGGCGAACAACTCCGCGATCGATTGTTGGCTGTATTGCTCAATCACGGTATCGGTATCAAAAAATTGGTACTCTAGCTGCTTGGCTAATAGTTGCCCGACGGTGGTTTTCCCCGATCCCATCATGCCAATTAAATAAACATTGGCGCTTTTGAGCAAATCACTCACGACTCTAGTTCCTTGATCTCCTTCGTCAGAATACCGTGCGATCGCTCGTCACAGAAGAATCGCGTTACAGTAAAAAGTATGGATATTACCGAACTGCAAATGCTCTATGCTGCCGGAGAACGAGATTTTCACAACATTAATCTCTGTTCTGCGAATCTGAGCTACGTTAATTTGAGCGGTGCTAGCTTGCTACGTGCTAACTTGCGCCATGCCAATTTACGGTGGGCAAATTTACAGCAGGCAAATTTGAGGTGGGCAGATCTACGGGGAGCCGACTTAAGTTGGGCAGATCTGCGCGGCACTGATTTAAGGGATGCCAACCTCAAAGGGGCAAAAATGCCAGATGGCAGCATCCATGATTAAGCAGATGCAATTCTCTGTTTAGGAGAAGGCACTCACTGCGATCGCTAGTCCAATGGCGACGATCGCGCCAATCAAGGTATTGACTACATTCACCAATTCATTTGAGAGCCAATCCAGCTTGGTTTGTAATGTAGCACCAATCACACTTTCTAAATTCGTCGCGACAAAGGCAGCTACCATGCAGAAGCCGATCCCTAAGGGGGAGATCAGTCCGACTGCCCAGCCTAAGACTGCGATCGCGATGGAGGCGACGACTCCAGCCAAAGTTCCTTCCAGGCTGACAGCCCCTTCCGTTCCCCGCGGTACCGCTTGTAGAGTGGTAATCAAAAACGTGCGTTGACCATAGGCTTTACCAATTTCACTGGCACAGGTATCTGCCAACTTGGTACTAAAGCTGGCGACATAGCCGAGGAATAACCAGTCCGCGACTGTATCACTTGCTGTCCCTAGATTCAGCCAGGGTAGGAGTCCTACCCCAACCGCACAAATTGCGGCTGTTAACGCTGACCCCCAGACATTTTCTGGTCCGCGTGCCCCCGATCGTTTTTCAGCAATCCCAGCCGCTTCTTTTTCTGCCATGCCAATGCGAGTGACGGCGGAACCGACCAGGAAGTAAACCATGACGACGGCATAGCCTTGCCACCCCAAGCACCCCCAGATCAGCACCCCCAGGAACCAGCCATGGAATAGTCCGGCGGGAGTTAGCAGTTTTTTGGGGGCAATCCAGGCGACGATCGCCAGAATGGTATTCAAGGCAACGGCAATCCCCCAGGAATTCAGCGACGGTGAAGGCAGGAGATTACCGGTTGATCCTGACAGATTAACTGCTAAAACTTGAGACAAAACGTTGAGCGATAGCATAGAAGTGCCGACTCATCATCCTCTATGATGCCTTGGATTTATGGACAAAACATTGTTTCATCTTGCCTTTCCCGTCAATGATATTGCTGCAACGAAGGCATTTTATGTAGATGGGTTGGGCTGCGAGTTGGGGCGGGAAAGTGCTCAATCCGTCATTCTCAACTTATATGGACATCAGTTAGTTGCCCATTTAACCGATGAACCCTTGTTGCCCCAACGGGGGATTTATCCTCGTCACTTTGGGCTGGTGTTTGCCACAGAAGCCGATTGGGAACGCCTGCTGGAGCGATCGCAGCACCACCAACTGACGTTTTATCAAGCCCCGAAACGGCGCTTCCCCAATTCTCCCTTAGAACACCGCACCTTCTTCCTGATCGATCCTGCCCAGAATCTTTTGGAGTTTAAGTACTACTGTCATCCCGATGCCATCTTCGGACAGCAACAGTTAACGCAGATTGGCGATCGTGCCTGACGGGAAACCATGATTTTTACTGAGAGCAAATTAAATAAACGTAACGAACCTGATAAAAAATCTTTAGTATTTATTAAGTATTTAAACCCATCACGAGTAGTCGCCATTCTTATGCTTACCGGGCAGCTATGCTGAAATCCTTGCCCAATGGCACTTTGGTAATAGCGTCGTTCTAAAAGCGGTGAATTTTTGTAAAGAAATGTAGATTAATCTTGTCTATGTCGTGAATAAAATTTCATAATCATCAACATAATGATTCAGGCTTAAATTGCTTGGTCGTCCGGTTCTTAAGCGCCAGTTAACGAGAGAGTCGAGGTTTACCAACTATCTTGATGCTCTGAATGGGTGGACGATCGCACAGTGACTCTGCTGGCTTCAGTGTCTCTTAGGGCAGCTTTGCCCTGAGGCTGCAAGTGGTATTTGTCTCTGAGTTCCCCCCAAGATCAGCATTCTGGGAACGGTTGGCTAAGCGTACTAGTATTTTTTGGGAGCAGTTGTCATGAGTGGTTTGGTTAATTTCTTCAAAAACCTAATTGCAGGGATTGTTGGCTTTTTCACTGGGTTTGGGAAGAAGGCTCAGGAAGAAGGTGCAGCGATTAAGCCTGCTAAGAAGAGTGGTAACGGATTTTATCTGGAGTTAGAGGATGCCAAAGGGGCTGCACCCGCCGCAAAATCCCCGGCTCCCGCTGCCACTGCCGTAGCTGAAAAGCCGGAAACACCAGCAGCGCCGAAACCTGAGAAAACTGAGGTCAAAGCGGCTGGCAATGGTAAGCCTTCTGCCAGAACCGCTAAACTCGAAGCGGCTAAAGCGGCGGCAACCAAGCCATCTGAACCGGCTAAAGCTCCCGATCCGGCTGCCTTAATTGCGGCGGCGGTTGCTTCCTCCAGCAGCAAGTCTCAATCTAATAGTACCTTTGCCCCTCAATACCTTGTCCCTACTAACAATGGCACTCGTCGTCGTCCCGGAGCCAATATGTCTACCTATATGGACATGGCTCGTAAAGTTGGCACTCGCTAACTCGATCGCGGGGAACAGCACTCTCCTCTAAATCCATCAATGGAACTTGGATAGACGCATAGACTACTCTATGCGTCTTTTTTATTGGCTAGGACTTCAAAAGGTAATCCGCTCTGTCACCCAAATCGGTTCACCGGCTTCGTCAATTTGTAAATGGGCTAATCGCCAGGTTTTGCCTTCGGACTGTTTTTGTAAATACAGGTCATAGGGATTACGCTGTTGGGTCACCTGCCGATCGCTGGAGAACACCATGCGGTAATCGTAAGTGCCTTTAATGTGATAGGCTTCCAACGCTTCGATCGTCATTGGAGTCTGTTCCGCGATCGTCACCCGCCGAATGGTAATTTCCGCCGGAGTTTCCCCTAACCGTAATTGCCGATTTAACTCCTGCTGAGTTCGACTCAATTCTACTTCGATCGCCTTGCCGATTAATTGCCGCGTCGGAATCGGGACAACGCCTGGTTCCGTGGCAGTTGCGCTATTACAGGCTGTGAGAAATACTGCGAGTACGATCGCCCAAATCACCCGTCCGATCCACATACCAACCTCAGTGTCTTCCCTCCAGAATACAAGGGAACGGGGTGGGGGAGCGAGGCTGTCTCTTATACACATCT
>NZ_JBLZFZ010000128.1:0-4618 GCF_050753385.1 Pantanalinema rosaneae CENA516 | reverse complement strand
AGATGTGTATAAGAGACAGCCCCCATTGCCCCATTTCCCTCATCCCCCCGATCTGCCTCCACCTGCGGGACAATCTCATAGGTCGGAAACGGGGCAACCATCAAATCACTCGGACGGGTAGGCAATCCACCAGCACCCGTAATGATGAAACTACCCTGCCGGGAACTGCGAGCTAAGCAACTGGTGGCTAACAAGGCATTCGTATCAATAATGCTACTGGGCAACGAAGCCAAGCTGTTTTGTAACAAGGTGACATCCGGCAAGCTAATTACCCCAGAACTGATCCGGCCACTGGCATTCACATCCACCCGATCGTTGCCATCCAGTGTTACGGGATCAGTCCCCGGTGGGGCAGGTCGATAGCGAAAGGCTAAAAATACTGGAGTATTAAAGGTAATATTGCCACCGCGACCATCCCGCGAAAACGCCAGAATATCACTATCATCCAATGCCACGATCGCCTGGGCTCCCAGGGTAATATTGCCGCCGCCACCAGCCCCACTAAACACACTTGTAGTGATGTCGCTGTCTCCCTGGAGTCGGATGGTACGAGCATTAATCGCAATATTGCCACCACTGGATTGCGTGGAAGAGGTAGAAATGCTGCCATCCCTGGCGGTCAAACTGTTACGGACATTTAGGTCAATACTGCCCGATCGTCCACTGCCCTGGCTTTGGGTAGAAATCACTCCTCCCGCTTGCAGCGTCAAATGCTGGGTATCGACCCGAATATCCCCTCCATCTCCCGTAGAATTAATTCCTGTGGAGCTAAAAATACCACTGGCAAGTTCCGTCACCGGATCAACTCCCGTAATCCGCACCGTATCTGCCACTTGTACATGAATATTGCCCGCATTCCCCTGCCCTCGGGTACTGGCTTGCAGTTGCCCCCCATTCGTTAACGACAATGCGCCAGCCTGAATATTAATATTGCCGCTATCCCCAACCGCTCTTGCGCCGACGCGACTATAGATCCCACTGGAGAAGGCATCTCGCCCTACACCATCAAACACCGCCTCACCACTGACCTGGATGGAGATGTCCGCCGCATTACCCTGCCCCAACGTACTCGCGGCGATCGCGGCTCCATTTAATACCGATAATGATTGCGCCCTCAGGCGAATGTCACCACCATTGCCGATCGCGATCGGACTGACACTGCTAAAGATACCGCTAGAAAAGATCGGACTTTGCCCATCTAACACGATCGCTCTGGCGACATCGATCTCAACATTACCCGCATCCCCTTGCCCAAACGTGGTGGCGACCAGCGCCGCTCCATTCACGGTTAAGAGTGAACCCGCCGACAGCGAGATACCGCCACTATTACCCACCCCATCTTCCCCCACAAAGCTATAAATCCCGCCGGGATCAATCACGCCTTCGGGCAACTCACCGCCTAACGTGACCGCTCCGGTCGTTTGAATCGTAATCCTGCCAGAGTTGCCAACCCCATAGGTACTCGCATCCAGTTGTGCCCCATCCTCAACCGCTAACGAGGCGGCTGTAATATTAATCCCACTGCTACTGCCGATCGCCCCAGCATTCACACTGCTATAGACACCACTGGGAGTTTGAGTCAGCGCTCCTACACCCGCAAACCGAATGCCATCGTCAGCCACGATCGTAATGCTGCCCGAATTACCTTGACCCAGCGTATTTGTACTCAGTAATGCCCCATTCGTGACCGATACCGACCGCGCCCGGACTTGAATGCCCCCACTATTCCCGATCGCAGTTCGATTCACCCGGCTATAGGTGCCACTCGGTTCCCCCTGGCTGTCTTCGCCATCAAAGCTCACGCTCCCAGTAGCTTGAATCTTGACAGTACCCCCATTACCCTGACCAAAGGTACTGGCATTGATCTGTGCCCCATCCCGCAGCACCACCGAATCAGCCGTCACTGTGACATCCCCACTATCCCCCTGGCCCAGCGTAGAG
This sequence comes from Pantanalinema rosaneae CENA516, assembly GCF_050753385.1. Taxonomy (NCBI): domain Bacteria; kingdom Bacillati; phylum Cyanobacteriota; class Cyanophyceae; order Leptolyngbyales; family Leptolyngbyaceae; genus Pantanalinema; species Pantanalinema rosaneae. The sequence continues at coordinate 2,677 of NZ_JBLZFZ010000128.1, read as the reverse complement.
TTCGCAATAAAACTGCCTTCCGTCAGCCGCACACTCCCCGTTGCTGTCACTATCACATCCCCGGCTTGCTGACCAATCGCCCCACTCCCCGCCTGAATGCCCGCCCGCAGCACACTGGCATTCGCTAAGGTGATATTCTGCCCTGCGATCGTGATACTGCCACCACCGCCCGCCCGCACATTAATTTCACTGCCATTGATCAATGACACATTACCCAGGGGCATTCTAGGAGGCAAGTTCAGTTCTAAACTTGTGTCCTCCACAGTTAGACCAACCCTACCCGTCCCAGTCACCCCTGCTAGTTCCACTCGCCCACCGGGAGCCCGAAACTGGCTACCATCCAGCGTCACCGGACTACCTACCAATATCAGACTCCGACCCGGAGCCACCTGCAACTGGGCTTGACTCTGGATTGCCTGAGCGGTGATTTGGTTAAACAATAAGGCTGACGGATTCACCGTTAACAGGGCTGGAGCCGCCGGATCGATCGCACTGAACGAACCTTGATTACCAAACTGAATTGCGCTTGCAGAGCTAGCCAGAAATGATCCACCGATTTGTAATTGAGCATTCTGACCAAACACAATGCCATTGGGATTAAGCAGAAACACATTGGCATTCCCATTCGCCCGGATCAAGCCATCGATCGTCGATACAGAATTCCCTGTTACCCGACTGATGATATTGGTAATATTAGCGGCGTTATTGAAAAAAGCTTCACCCCCCGTCGGGATCGAAAACTCTCGAAAACTATGGAACAAATTGCTCCCCCGCACCGCGCCTCCATCAATTTGGGCATTTAGCCCTGGGGACACCTGGGAGCGTTCTGCCACTGGCAATGTGTCATCGGCGACGACTTGAGTCAATCCTGGCTGCCCCGTCCCACTCACCAGCCCCAAGCTGATGATGGCTCCAACCCACCAACGCCCTTGCATAACTTTGCACCCTGTTGTTGCCTCCGTACATGACACTTTACCAATACGATCGCCCCAAAACTACCACAATTAAACACATGGGCCGGATCGTCGTACTGCCCCCTGACGCACCTGCCTTTGGAGTGCCCTATGCGCCATCACTTTCAGCGATCGATCTTATCTCGTTGGCTCAAATTTACCGTTCTCAGCAGTCTAGTTTTCTGCTGGTCAGTTAGCTACCACTGGCTCGGAATTTCACCCAGTCACGCCCTAGTGCCGATGGCAGCGGCAGTCTCCTGCGAGATTACAACAACTGAGTGCCAAGATTTCCCTAGTCTGCTGATTGCCCACTCAGACCAGCCAGCTTCTCCCTCTGCTCCAGCCGTCCAGCCGGGATTAGCGCGATTTCAAGCTGGAGATACCTTAGGGGCGATCGCCCTCTGGCGGCAGGCACTCCAACAGACTCCAGCCCAGTCCGCTGCCTGGGTCACAATCCTGAAATACTTAGTCCGGGCACAGGCTCAGGTCGGTCAAGTCGATGCGGCGATCGCTCACCTGAATCAATTGCTCGGCTACTACCGTCAGGTCAACGATCGCCAACAGTTCGGCAGAATGTTGACGGAACAAGCCCAACTGTATAGCCACTTAGGTCAACAACGTCGGGCAATTACCCTGTTATGCCATGAACTTAGTGATCAAGACTGCCAACCGGATAGTGCCCTAGCGATCGCTCGACAACACGCTGACCTACCAGGAACCGCCGCCGCCCTGGGGAGTTTGGGGAATGCCTATCGTCTCCGGGGGGACTATGCCACTGCCAGCCGCTATTTAACTGCCAGCCGCACGATCGCCCAACAACAGCATTTACTAACCTACGAAATTGCCGCATGGCATGGGTTAGGCAACCTTCATACCAGTTTAGTCAAGCGGTATCAGCGCCAACTCCAATCGGCACAAGCGGCCGGGGATACTGTAGCGACTGAAACTATGACCCGATCGCTTACCCAATCCTTCAATCAGGCGATCGCCGCTTTCGACCATAGCCTCACCCTGGCTCGCCAACAGCAAGATCCCTGGAATGAACTGCGGGCACTCCTGAATCTAGCCGCCCTTACTTTCTACCAGCCCCCTAGCCGCCAGAATACAGAGCTACAGTTACAACAGGCTCAAACCTTGCTCGATCGCCTGCCCGATAGTCGGGAAACAGCCTTTGCCACAATTCATCTTGCGACCCTATGGCAATTGGCTGACTTACCCTCTGGCATCACCAGCAGTGAGGTACTAACTCGGTGTGTCCCCGTCGGCAACAAGTCCGTTTCCACCGATCGACTATTGCAACAAGCACTCGCCATGGCACAACGGATTCAAGATCCGCAGTCTACAGCCTTTGCGTTAGGGCGCTTGGGACACCTGGCGGAATGTCGGCATCAGTATCCCCAGGCATTAGATCTGACTCACCAAGCCCAACTAACCGCCGCCACCGCCGAATATCGGTATTTATGGGAATGGCAGGCAGGACGAATTTTGCAGGCAACCGGACAACCCCAGAGCGCGATCGCCGCTTACGAAACAGCCGTCCAGACGTTAACCAGTCTGCGAGCCGATATGGCGATCGCCAGCCGTGACTTTCAATTTGATTTCCGGGACACGATTGAGCCGATCTATCGGCAACTCACAGCCCTCTACCTCACCCAGTCACCCAGTTACCCACCCCTCCCTCCTCCATCAGCCAAAGCTCAGATCCCTGTCTCTTATACACATCT
>NZ_JBLZFZ010000127.1:0-4751 GCF_050753385.1 Pantanalinema rosaneae CENA516 | reverse complement strand
AGATGTGTATAAGAGACAGATTGTATGGTGTGAGTCAAAGTAAACCAGTGAATGAATCATAGAAACCCTATGCTCTATGATTCATCGTTAGCAATTAATCACTGATTAGTTCATTGCTGGCGATGAATGGTTCATCGAGTTGTTCGTTGATTTGTTCTAGCTGTTGCCAAACGTGATTCAGCAATGTATCCAATCCCAGGCGGGTGACGGCTGAAATTTGGAAAACGGGTTGTCCATTACTGTAGGTTTGCAGTTCCCTGACGATCGCATCGACATCCACATCCGGATCAACAGCATCCAGTTTATTCAGGGCGAGAATTTGGGGGCGATCGCCTAAACCGCGTCCGTAGGCGGACAATTCTTGCTGGATTGTGTTGTAGTCTGCGATCGGATCGGTACTGGTGGCATCAATTAAATGCAGCAACAACCGAGTCCGTTCGACGTGACGCAGGAAATCATGCCCTAACCCGACTCCCAAGTGTGCCCCTTCAATTAACCCCGGAATATCGGCAAAGACAGTGCCATCGCCACTCGGTTTCCGTACCACTCCCAGGTTAGGGACTAAGGTTGTAAAGGGATAATTGGCAATTTTGGGTCGAGCGGCGGATAAAGCAGAAATCAGGGTCGATTTTCCGGCATTGGGGAGTCCAATAATTCCCACTTCTGCCAGCAGTTTCAGTTCCAGGCGCAACAACCGAACTTCTCCCGGCAATCCGGGTAAGGCTTTTTCGGGAGCGCGGTTATGGTTACTGAGAAAATGTTGATTCCCCAATCCCCCTTTGCCCCCCTGAGCCACACAAAGGGTTTGCTCCGGTGCCACCAGATCGCCTAACAGTTCATCGGTTTCCGCATCATAAACCATCGTGCCGCAGGGCACTTCAATGATATTATCCCGCCCCGATGCGCCCGTTCGGTTGTTGGGCCCCCCTCGTTGCCCGTTTTCTGCTTTGAACAGATGGTTGTAGCGGAAGTCCAGTAGGGTTTGCAGGTTAGAAGCTGCCTTGAAAATGACGGAACCGCCTTTACCGCCATTCCCTCCGGAGGGACCCCCGGCTGGCACATATTTTTCTCGTCGGAAGGCAACTAAGCCATCACCGCCATCGCCTGCCTGTACCTGAACTTCTGCCTGATCAATAAATTGCATGAGTCGAACCTGGATTATCCTTCTTGCATGATAGGCAAGATCCGGTTCGATCGTTATGCTTCGATCGCAGATTTCAGGACGATCGTCAGTTCTGCTTGACTCAGTCTACCCTGCACTACCTGAAGCTCGTTAAGAAATTTAGGAGTCGGCAAGGCGACGATACACTTCTTTCCGTTCACGTTCAGAGGCTAGATAAGCTTGCCACACTTCACTGGAAACGTCATCCGGTTGGCTGGAAGCCTTGCAAGGAACGGACAAATTCTAGCACCTGCCGCCGTTGTGACTCCGGGATTTGCTCCAATTCTTGCATAATCTGCTCTTTGATGGTCATGAGTGTGCTCTAGTGCCGAATTACCTCTACTATCCAGTCTACTGCCAACAAAACCATAGACAAACGCTGGACAGGATGACGAAATCGGTTCAAGCGGGAATAATAGACAAAATGCCTTGAAATTCCCAGATCGATCGGTTCAAGCGGGAATTCTTCAGGAAATCTTAATCCTGAACAGATTTAGCCGCTCAACCGGCGTTCCTTGTCCTTCAGATCCTGTCTAGCCACCCAGCCATGCCCCAAAACTTCAGTCAGCGTGATCTGCGAAACCGTTCGTTCAGAAACCAAAATCTGGCGGGAGCTAACTTTTTTAAGTCGGATCTGCGAGGGTGCGATTTCAGAGGTGCGATTCTAACCAACGCTAATTTTCAGCACATCAAGACCGGGCAAAGCTACAAACAACTGATCATCTTGATCGCTGTCGCTGTCGCTGTCGCTGTCGCTGGCGCTGTCGCTGGCGCTTTCGCTGTCGCTTTCGCTGTCGCTTTCGCTGTCGCTGTCGCTGTCGCTTTCGCTTTCGCTTTCGCTTTCGCTGTCGCTTTCGCTGTCGCTGTCGCTTTCGCTGGCGCTGCGATCGTAGCTTTTGAGCGGGGAGCCATTTTAGAGGGCATCCTCTATACAGCCGTTACTATTATTCTACTAGGTTTTGCTATCTATTCATTACTCGAAACGATTAAAACTATCAAAAATGCCACTGGTACTGATTTTAGACAGGCGGATCTAACCGGAGTTAATTTTAGTGATGCTACTCTAAAAAATACTGATTTCTCTACAGCAAAAATCTTTTTTGTAAACTGGACTGGAGTAGATTTCACTCGCTGTCAGTTTCCTGATTACTTTAATGACTCTAGAATTATTCACCTGTGTACCCGTCGCGATGGTCGAGGGCAAAACTACCAACATGCCGACCTGAAAAACCTCCATTTACAGGGGGTAATTCTCTCTGAGGCTGACCTGACCGGAGCCGATTTAAGTGGCGCTGATCTGCGGTATGCCAATTTAGAACGGAGTAATTTATCAGAGGTACAGGCACTCGGCAGCAACTTCACTGAAGCCATTTTAACCGGAGCCTGTATTCAGCACTGGGGCATTAATTCCAGCACTCAATTCACCGATGTTCAATGCCATTACATTTACCTGAAATCACCACAGGCTGAACGCAAACCTGCCAGTGGCTTGTTTAAGCCCGGTGACTTTGAAAAATTAGTCAACCAATTTACCAATACCTTAGATTTCCTGTTCCGGAATGGCATTGAGCCGCAAGCCTTTGACTTAGCCCTCCACAATTTACTCACAGACTATGAACAGGTTGGGCTATCGCTTCATTCAATAGTTTCACTAGAAGATGGCGACAGATTAGTTCGCGTAAACGTCGCTGATCCCAATGCCGATAAAGAGGCAATGCATCAACAGTTTATGCAAGATTATGAGTCGATGCAAAAGCAACTTCAGGCGGAACGGGAGCAAAATGTAGACCTGCAAAAACAGCTTGAACATACCAAAGGTCAATTAACCGTTTATCGAGAACAATCAATTTATTTACAACGATTCGTTTATGATCAAACCAATCAGCCTCGTCAAACGACAGTAAACATTTCTAACGCTCATTTCGCAGGTAATCTTATGTCTAGTGACAGTAGTGATATTCAGATTAATACTCAAGGGGATGTTAGCGGCGTTGCCGGAGGTGACAATACGGGTGTATCTGGTAAAGCCATTACTGGAGCCGCAGGTGGCGATATTAGCGGTACGTTAACCATTACTATGGGGCAGTTGGAAGACTCAAAAGATCCTGAAGCCCTAAAACTGGCAGATTTACTCAAGCAACTTAAGACAGCGATTGAAAAGCCTGATTCTGGCTTAACCCCTAAAGACCGCGACAAAGCGCTGAAACATATCGACAGTATCGGTAAACTGGGAACCAAACCAGACAATGCCGATCTGCTGGATAAAGCTGGAGATGCACTGGATGCCTTACCCACCATTATTAAACGCGGTAATGGCTTAATCGAATTTGCCGAAAAACATCTACCCACCATCACGACTGGCATTAAAGCCATCTTCGGCACATGGGGCATCTCCCTGTAACAGGGTTGCCAGAATCGAATCTCTATGTACCCTGTAGGGTATTTGAGGAGTCCGAAACAGTCTAGCTAGTTAACTGACAAAAATCTTTTGCCCTCATCCCCAACCTTTCTCCCTGTAGGCTACGGTGTACCCATAAGTCGAGTCTGACTTCGTTTGCATCCTTTTAGCCCCCTAAATCCCCCAATTCTGGGGGACTTTGAATGGTTGGTTCCCCCAGAATTGGCTACGGTGTACACACAAGTCGAGCCGGACTTCGTTTGAGTTCTCTGCGCCCCCTAAATCCCCCAATTCTGGGGGACTTTGAATCCTGAGTTCCCCCCAGAATTGGGGGGCTAGGGGGGCAAAATGCAGAATTTTCAAGTGGTAGAGAAGATGTGTATACATAGTAGCTCCTGTAAGAGAGGGCTAGAGTAAGGGTGGCTTGGGCAACACCTCAAAAGAGTTGTCAGTCAATCAGCCGAAACGGTATTTGAGGAGCCTGAAACGATGTTTGAGGAGTAGACCAGACCGATCGCGCTAACATCCACCAACTTGAGGGAATTCTAACGCTAGAGTGGATAAAACCACGGCGATCGTAGATTTTCCTGCATCCATGAGTGAGATGAATCAATATTATGAACTGCTGGGGCTACAACCCGGTGCTTCCCAGGCAGAAGTCAAACAAGCCTATCGAGAACTGGCAAAGGTCTGGCATCCCGATCGCTATACCCAGGATGCCCACCAGCAACGGCAGGCAGAGGAAAAGCTGAAACAGTTGAATGAAGCCTATCAACGGCTGAAGGATTATCAACCGCCACCCTCATCTAGAGCAACCACACCGCGATCGACCCCTAAAGCACCACCAAAAACCTCCCACGCCAAACCCCACATTTCCAGCCGACCCGCCAGCGCTGATACCTACTACTATCGGGGAGCCGAAAACGCCAAAGCCGGACGTTACAAAGAAGCCCTGGAAGACTTCAGTACCGCGATTCGCGTTAATCCCAACTATGCCGAAGCCTATCGCTACCGGGGATTCGTCCATTCCATGCTGGGCTTTGAACTGGGAGCCGACGCTGACCTGAAAAAAGCCAAGCAACTGGAACTGGAACAACAGGTGCGATCGACCCCTTCTCCTTCCAATCGCCGCGAACCCTTCCAGCAACAATTCTCTCGCTCCCCATCTTCCCCTGTCTCTTATACACATCT